>NZ_JBFTLX010000395.1:0-4427 GCF_056396665.1 Cupriavidus sp. 05T313
CCGTTACCATGCGCGAAATGCTGGAAGCCGGTTGCCACTTCGGCCACCAAACCCGCTTCTGGAACCCCAAGATGGCTCCGTACATCTTCGGCCATCGCAACAAGATCCATATTATCAACCTCGAAAAGACGTTGCCGATGTTCCAGGACGCGCTGAAGTACGTGCGTCAACTGGCAGCAAACCGCGGCACCGTGCTGTTCGTGGGCACCAAGCGTCAATCGCGCGAAATCCTGGCTGAAGAAGCAGGCCGCGCAGGCATGCCTTACGTCGACGCCCGCTGGCTCGGCGGCATGATGACCAACTTCAAGACCGTCAAGATCTCGATCAAGCGCCTGAAGGACATGGAAGCCGCCAAGGAAGCCGGCGCGCTGGAAACCATGAGCAAGAAGGAAGCGCTGATGTTCGAGCGCGAAATGGACAAGCTGCAAAAGTCCATCGGCGGCATCAAGGACATGAACGGCGTGCCTGACGCTATCTTCGTGGTCGACGTCGGCTACCACAAGATTGCCGTGACCGAAGCCAAGAAGCTGGGCGTGCCCGTGATCGGCGTGGTCGATACCAACCACTCGCCGGAAGGCATCGACTATGTGATCCCCGGTAACGACGACTCGAGCAAGGCAGTTGCCCTGTACGTGCGCGGCGTGGCCGACGCGATCCTGGAAGGCCGTGCAAACGCCGTGCAGGACGTGGTTGAAGCCGCTCGCGGCGGCGACGATTTCGTCGAAGTCGAAGAAGCCTAAGCGCTTGCTGCCGAAAGGACCCCGTACCGCGCGCACAGCAAGCTGACCATCACCGCTAGCCGACCGGCCCCTGGGCCGGTGCGCTGCGCGCAGCCGGGGCTTTCCGGCAATCAAGGGGGCGAATCTTACGCCCCCTTTTTTCGAATTGTTGTCATCCGCCGCAGGCATCATCTGGCGCGGGTGAAGTTGAACATACCCCCGGTCCCGGGCCCGCCAGATCGATTGCGGGCAGGCCGGGGCGAACCATTCAAGGAGTGACAAATGGCGGCAATTACCGCAAGCATGGTGGCAGAACTGCGCGCAAAGACCGACGCGCCGATGATGGAATGCAAGAAGGCCCTGACCGAGGCCGACGGCAACCTGGAAAAAGCTGAAGAGCTGCTGCGCGTCAAGCTGGGCAACAAGGCCAGCAAGGCCGCTTCGCGCGTCACCGCCGAAGGCGTGGTCGTGTCGTACATCGACGGCAACACCGGTGCGCTGGTGGAACTGAACTGCGAAACCGACTTCGTGTCGAAGAACGACGACTTCCTGGCGTTCTCGGCCAAGGTCGCCGAACTGGTCGCCAAGCAGAACCCGGCCGACGTGGCCGCGCTGTCGGCGCTGGAAATCGACGGTGTTTCCGTTGAAGCCACCCGTACCGCCCTGATCGGCAAGATCGGCGAAAACCTGGCGATCCGCCGCTTCGTGCGCTACGCAAACGGCGGCAAGCTGGCCGCCTACCTGCACGGCACCCGCATCGGCGTGATGGTCGAGTTCGAAGGCGACGAAACCGCTGCCAAGGACGTGGCCATGCACGTTGCCGCGATGAAGCCGGTGTCTCTGTCGTCCGCCGACGTGCCCGCCGAGCTGATCGCCAAGGAGCGCAGCATCGCCGAGCAGAAGGCCGCCGAATCGGGCAAGCCGGCTGAAATCGTCGCCAAGATGGTCGACGGTTCGGTGCAGAAGTACCTGAAGGAAGTGTCGCTGTTCAACCAGGCCTTCGTGAAGAACGACAAGCAGACCGTCGAGCAGATGCTCAAGTCCGTCAACACCACGGTCAAGGGCTTCACCCTGTACGTGGTCGGCGAAGGCATCGAGAAGAAGCAGGACGACTTCGCCGCCGAAGTGGCCGCCCAGGTGGCAGCCGCCCAGAAGGCCTGAAGTCCTGGCGGCCAGGCGGGTACCCGGCAGGGTGCCCCGGCGGCCGCCGTATAATGCCGAGGGGCACCGCGAGGTGCCCCTCGGCACAAATGACCGCGCCACGCTTACCCGTGCGGCGCGGGCGCCGTAGCCCGTTTCCGCGGTCGTCTGACTTGCCGTGCGTTTGCCGTGCAGGAGCAGGCCACCCCGAAAACCGGCTTTTACAGCGGCGGCACGCCGATCCGTGCCGCACGCATTCAAATTTCCGGCTCGCTCGTGCGAGCCGAACCAGCTCCGGGGATCAATATGCCAGCCTATAAGCGCGTCCTACTGAAATTGTCCGGCGAGGCCCTGATGGGCGATGATGCCTTCGGCATCAACCGCGCCACTATCGAGGCCATGGTCAATGATATTGCCGAGATCGTCAGGCTCGGCGTCCAGGTCGCGGTGGTGATTGGCGGCGGCAATATCTTCCGCGGCGTGGCCGGCGGGGCGGCGGGCATGGACCGCGCCACGGCCGACTACATGGGCATGCTGGCCACCATGATGAATGCGCTGGCGCTGCAGGACGCGATGCGCCACGCCGACATCGTGGGCCGCGTGCAATCGGCCCTGCGCATGGACCAGGTGGTCGAGCCTTACATCCGCCCGCGCGCCATCCGCCAGCTGGAAGAGGGCAAGGTGGTGATCTTCGCCGCCGGCACCGGCAATCCCTTTTTCACGACCGACACCGCGGCAGCCCTGCGCGGCGCGGAAATCGGCGCGGAGATCGTGCTCAAGGCAACCAAGGTGGACGGCGTTTATACGGCCGACCCCAAGAAAGACCCCAGCGCCACGCGCTACACGACCATTTCCTTCGACGAGGCCATCTCGCGCAACCTGCAGGTGATGGATGCCACGGCATTTGCCCTTTGCCGCGACCAGAAGCTGCCGATCAAGGTGTTCTCGATTGTGAAGCCGGGTGCGCTCAAGCGCGTGATTCTTGGCGAGGATGAGGGTACGCTGGTGCACGTCTGATCGCTGGCCAGCCGCCGGTGCGTGGCCGCCAGGAGTGGCATGCGGTCCGGCAAAGAGTAGAATGATTCATTTTCGATCCCGGTATCCGGGGTCATGATTACCCGTTTTGGAGGTAAAGATGAGCGTCGCCGACATCAAGAAGAGCGCCGAGCAGAAGATGGTGAAGACCATTGAAGCGTTCAAGGCCGACCTGGCCAAGATTCGCACTGGTCGTGCCCATACGGGTCTGCTTGACCATGTCCAGGTGGATTATTACGGTTCGCCGGTGCCGATCAGCCAGGTGGCCAACGTCGGCCTGGCCGATTCCCGCACCATCAGCGTGCAGCCGTGGGAAAAGAAGATGGTCGGCGCCATCGAGAAGGCTATCCGCGATGCCGATCTCGGCCTGAACCCGGCCACCATGGGCGAAACCATTCGCGTGCCGATGCCCATGCTGACCGAAGAGCGCCGCAAGGAACTCGCCAAGGTCGTCAAGGGCGAGGCCGAGGGTGCCAAGGTCGCCGTGCGCAACCTGCGCCGCGATGCCAACGAGCAGTTCAAGAAGCTGGTCAAGGACAAGTCGATTTCCGAGGATGACGAGCGCCGCGGCCAGGACGACGTCCAGAAGCTGACCGACAAGTTCGTTGCCGAAATCGACAGGATGGTTGCCGAGAAGGACAAGGAGATCATGACGGTGTGACGCAAAGTGCGGCGGCTTGCAAGCCGCCGCTGTGTCCGCTACCGTTTCCAATCATGCATCACATCAGTTCCACGCTTAGCGTCCCCGAATCCACCTATGTGCCCCGTCACGTTGCCATCATCATGGATGGCAACGGCCGTTGGGCGACCCAGCGGCATCTGCCGCGCGTTGCCGGCCACAGCCGTGGCCTGGATGCAGTCCGGGCGGTGGTGGAGGCTTGCGCGGCGCGTGGCGTGCAGTACCTGACCCTGTTCGCGTTCAGTTCCGAGAACTGGCGCCGCCCGGCCGACGAAGTCTCGTTCCTGATGCGGCTGTTCATGACCGCGCTGCGCCGCGAGGTGGTCAAGATGCACGCCAACAACATCCGGGTGAGGGTGGTTGGCGACCTGAGCCGCTTCAGCCCGCGCATCCAGCAGCTGATCGCCGATGCCGAGGCCCGCACGGCCGGCAACACCGGGCTGACAGTGACCATCGCCGCCAATTATGGCGGCCGCTGGGACTTGCTGCAGGCGATGCGCAAGATGCTGGCGCGCTCGCCCATGCTCGAGCCGGAGGCAGTCGATGAAGCCGTACTCGCCCCGCACTTGGCCATGGCCTATGCGCCCGAGCCGGACTTGTTCATCCGTACCGGCGGCGAACAGCGCATCAGCAATTTCCTACTGTGGCAACTGGCATACTCCGAACTTTATTTCACCGATGTGTTCTGGCCGGATTTCGGTGCGGCCGAGCTCGACAAGGCGTTTGCCTCGTACCGGCAGCGCGAGCGCCGTTTCGGCCGTACCAGCGCGCAAGTGGTGGCGCCCTCCGGCCTTTCCGGCACCGCCTGATCGTTTTCTTTTTTCACCGGAACTCCGCAGCGCATGCTCCTTACC
>NZ_JBFTLX010000396.1:0-4329 GCF_056396665.1 Cupriavidus sp. 05T313
GCACAGGAGTCTCAAAGAGCGGCGACAACATAGCCCGCGCTAGCGATTCCCACGCCGCATCGTTCACACTTGCCGATACCGCTTCAAAGCCCCCACCTAGATAAATGACGGCGGGAATGTCTTCGTACAGCCCTCCATCTTCGTCCGGCCGGAACTGCGGGTGCCAGGTTACCCGCACCGTCGAGCATGGCGGAGCGCTACCTGGGAAGCCACGGCTTGCTTCGTTGTTAGGTACGACGACTCACTTAGATTATTACTGAACCGATGAACGACTGCGCTCCGTCCGTCGGTCGCGTGCTTGTTATTCCGTCTGTTGCCGCTCACCAAGCTTCATCCTTGGTCAAAGCAGGAGGTCCACAGTTTGTCGCCTCTTTCTGCCTGGCTCAGCTTGATATATCGGGTCACGCGCTCGCAATCACACCGAACGGAACGTTGTGAGTCTCAAGAAGGAAGTTCTCTGTCACGCTCAGCAGAGATAGCTGTTCTGGAGACGCTTTCGCGCGGGACAGCCCCGGCTGAACGATGAACACTCGCAACTTGATGGCCGCCATTCGGCTACGATTTCGGATGGCCTGAAGGATGTCGCGGTCACCGGTCTGGTACCGTGACAGCTCTTTGCCTTCACGAATCTTGGGGTCCCGCCGGAGCAGATGAACGAAGAGGTCGGTTTTCCGTAACTGGTTCAGAAGCCAGCTTATGCTTTTCTGCGCCTGACCACAAACTTCGTACAGGTCGCCAACGCGCGCGCCGGCGGTACTTTCCTGCGAATACTTGCAGTGGTAGAAGTCCACAGCGATGGTCGCGCCTGCCTCTTCTTCTGTCACCTTGATGGTAACGACGTCCGCAGACTCACCGGAGCCGTCATCATCGTAAATGACGTCATACCCGCCTGCCATCTTGAGGTTTTCGATAACCTTAAATTGGATGGAATCCTTTTCCCGAGTCACGCCCTGCGCCTCCTTCTTTATATTGACGTTAGACCAATCCCATACGGTAATTCGGTCCCGGTCGTAAGGTGCATAGATGTCCGGCAACGCCACAAGGAGATTACCTTCCAGGTACGAACCGTCGGCGAAGGTAACGACTGGAGGGTTCTCATCGAAGAACTCGGAAAGCGGCCAAGTGTGCTGGCGTTTCGTCAACGTGCCAGCGGCCTCTACTGACACAAAGCGATAGGTCGAGACCGTGTCGTCGTCGACCGGTACCAATTCCAGCCGCAGCACCACTTCAGCGGAGTCGCTGAATACCCGGAACATGATGTCGCCAGCCTCGGCGGGACTAACCAATTCGATACCGAGGTTCCAAAACTCGGTCGTCTGAGCGTCGCCGAGCCTTATCGAATACGCGCTCTCCAACTCCTGATAGATGCAGTCTGGCCAGTCGACAGCGATGGGCATTATGGCTGGACGCACCTTCACGAGTTTTGGGACGAGTGTTCCCTTTAGTACTGCTTCCGGGTCGATAGTTTCGTCAATGACTTTCGAACCGACGTGCTTACACCAACGCGCAAAAGAGTCTAGGCGTAAGCGTTGGAAAGACCACACTCGACCACGCTTTGCTGCGCCGATGGTTGCGATAGCTCCATTTTCATAACCAACTCCGGAGATAACTGCACGACGTGCGGTTTTCTTCGAGGCCTCTGACAGACGAGCGGCAACGTCTGCACCCATGCGAGCAATGTAGCGAATCTGCCTGCCAAATTGCTCATTCATTCCCAGATTCGTAAGTAGTAGGCGCTTGACGCCATGGAAGCATCGGTAGAGCACAGGGTCCTGAATAAGCTCCACATCGTCGCCACACAGGACCTTGGCCATCGTTCGATACTCGCTACTCTTGGAGGAGCCATGGATGTAGAGAAGTTCCTTTTCCTTATCCCATATTGCAACTAGCAACTCCCACTCCCAGTCCCGCACCGCCTCAATGTCAGTCCACGGGACCGACTTGCTGGTGCCAATCACGACAACGAGAATGTTCTCTTTGACGTTCAGCGTATCTCGGACCTTGTCCGAGGGAGCTAGGCCCTGCAGCCCTCTTCGAAAGTTTCCAGGCTTCCATGCGCTACAACGAGTACGGTAGACCACCATGCTGGTAGCCGGCCTGATTTCCTGCAGCGGAATTTCGCCCTCAAACGGTTCAAAGCCATCCAGGAAGCTCCGAGCCTCGATTTGCTTGTCTATCTGGGTATCGCTGAGTTCTTGGAGCAGTTCGTTCCAATCCGGGTCTTGGCTATAGAGCTTCTCGAGCTCATGCCGGACATCAATGTTGGCGACATTGGCGATGAATGTCGGACTTCCCAGGTCCGGTCTGGTGYGGGTGAACCTGCCTGCAAGCTGGAGCGTTACCGGAAGGCTTTTCCGAACGTCATGGAAAGCTGCAATTTTCAGCTCCGGCATATCAAATCCCTCGCCGAGCATATCGACGCACACCACGAGCCTCGATTTCCCAGACATCAACTTCTCGAGGGCCTCCCTTCGCTCCACCACTTTGAGTTGGCTGTGAAGCAATATCGGGTTATACCGGCCGATTTCCTCATAGATTTCGAAAATTCGTTTTGCACGTGGGATATCGCAAGCGCGAGCCATCGCAACATGTAGGCCAGTTTTATCGCTGTCCAGCTCTTGGATTGTGGCTCTAGCAATCGCTATGTCTGCCTTGTTCTCGTTAAACTCGAAAACTGACYGGAATGTAATCGGCTGGAAGTATCCGTCCGTCTGTGCCTGCCTCAACGGATAACGGTAGACTATCTTCCCATCAATGAGTTGGTCGTCGTCGCGAAAAGGCGTGGCCGTAAACTGAAGAACCCGGCGCTGGCCGAAGTGGGCTTTGAAGCGTTTCCACGTCGGCGCTTCTGCATGGTGGGCTTCATCAATGAAAAGATGTGTACATAGCTCGGATATGCGCTCCTGCAAGTGGGTCGGAAATTGCCCCGCAATGTGGCTGGTAGTGACGACCACATTGCAAGGCTCGAAAAAAGCCGTCAAGGCATCAGCAGTTTCGAATTTGTGCTCAAGGACACCGACGACTGGATAGCGTGCGCTTTCGGCGAGGATTGTACTTCCGGGCGCTTTGAGCAGGCCAAGCGTCAAGAATTTGTTCGCAATCTGGGTGCGCAGAGCGTCCGTTGGCACAACGACGATTACCCGCTCGCAGCAAGCCGATGTCAGAACTCCTAGCATAGTCTCGGTTTTTCCAGTGCCAGTGGGCAAGACTATAGATGCGACTTCGCTGCTGACCGTCCAGTGCGCGTGCACCGCATGCAAGGCCCCCGCTTGTGGCGGGCGGAAACCGATGACACCCGTCGCCCGGTCCTCCTTAACATACGAAAATCCGTCGCACCAGGAAGCGATAGCGTCTTTCGCGGCCGCGTTGTCCAAGGGCCGGTCATCGGCGTGCAATGACGGATGCTGTAACCAAGTCCCTGCCGACGCGTCCAGTGCCTCATCCACGATGGCAGCGTTCGCACATTTCAATATAGCTGCTTCCGCTGGTGCAGGTATTTGAAGAGGAACTCTCTTGAGGATTCGAACCGGCATCGGCAGGACGCCGGACGTAACTTCGAAGCCTTCCGCTCGGTCGGTCACGAATCGAACAACCTCTGCGTCAAGCTCCTGTTCCGGCCAAGCCAGCTGACGAATCCAGCTTTTCTCAATTTTTATTTTGACCGAAAACACCGCGGCAAGTCGCACCTTCATCTAGCCAGTCCCCTTGAACGCCTGCGATAGGACAACACGTTTCGCGAGCATACCGTGCTGAATTCGGATGCTCATCATTTGCTTGACTCACTAAACTTCTATGACTTTTTCGCTATCTCAGCATGCAACGAGGCAGAGGCGGCAAATGCTATTAGTAATCCATCTCGGACCTTAAGGCTTTCGCCAAGTCTTGGCCCCCATTGGCAGCAACGCTTTGACGTACGCCGTAGACCAGGAAAGCAGTACGGACTCATGCGATAGACCGCTAAGTCAAAACATCGAATCTCCATCCGTGATAGCTGTACAAAAACTGGCCACCACCTTCACGGTCGGTGAGCTTCGCAGTGAGACGAAACCTGGTGCCAACTGGGTAGTCGCGGACCAAGCGTTTCGAACATTCCACGTGCAGTTCGGTAGAGTATTTCCCACCGGGCACTGGTCGAACATGCACTGACCCATGAAGACTTCTAGTGCTCGCCGGGCAGTGGCTCTCTACGATGACTTCTTCGTAAGGATTGTCTTGTGCCATGGTGGGTCGCCTTATCAGTTTTGCCATTTTCCCTCCACCACGCTTTCGGGTCACATCCCACCGAAGCATGGCAGCTCCGCGGATGGCGCCTGCTTGTCGCCTTCAAAT
>NZ_JBFTLX010000397.1:0-4230 GCF_056396665.1 Cupriavidus sp. 05T313
GCCTAGAATCGCGTGCCTGAGCCCGTCTGGCGGATGGTCTTGGGCTGGGTCAACGAGCGCAATCTCAAGGATTTCTTTGACATTCTGGCTGCGCGTAACAAGGCCGATGAAGGGCGACTAGCCTTCTGGTCCAAATACATGAAGCAGATTGACTGGACGCGACTAGTCTTCAGTGCAGACACCATGGCGCTCAAGTCAAGTAATGCTGGAGTTCGCGACCTGATTGCACGGGAAGAGGGCTCCTACGCCAGGTTCACGGGCAAGCAGGATGTTGATGCGTTCATGATGCAGATTGRCTCATTTCTTATTATCGAGTTCAGCAAGAAGCCAAACGCGTGTTACGTGTATGAGGCCACGTCACTCCCGTTCGAGCCCTATAGTCACCACTATGATGGCGGGACAGAAGACTTGGCGGCAGGGTATCGCGAGGGGTGTGCGGCGCGAATTGTGCATACCCCGGGCTGGCAGCCCCGTGCGGACGACAAATTGAGAACCATTGGCATCCGGCCCGATGCGCCAGCAAGCCAACCGCATGCCACCGCTGCATCGTCGAGTCGAAGCGCAGGCGCTTCCTCCTCGCGAGGGACACAGACCGCTAGCACCACGGCAGGGAGTGGTCGCGGCGGACCAGATATGTTGCTAGTGCGTGGTCTCGTCAGCCGATTCCCGGGGGCACGGATTGATGACAGACGGAGTACAAATGGTGGGCGGCTGTGGGTGAATGACGACCTGCAGAATGCCCAGCTCGCTGCCGGACTCAAGGCGTTTGGCTTCCGGTGGGCGAATAAGAGCCAAGCCTGGTATTTTCCGGAGAGTTGATGGGACTGTTCGATTTCTTCAAGCGCACCTCAGGCTCGACACCTGATAGGCCGGTACTCAATACAACGTGGACCCAGGATGGCGTCAATGTTGTGTTCGCGAAGCCGCTTGACGAGCCAACCTTGGAGGCGTTGCTGGCTGCGGTTGACCGAGCGGGCCCCGGCGAGTCAGTTCTCGCGGCCTATTTGGCTCAGTTGATAGCCGAGGAGCAGTGCAGCCTCGACATCAATGGCGTGCAGATTGGGTGGGAGGCCGCCTATGGGCTGCTGCGCTCCGCGGAGCATCAAGGCGCGATTCAACTGTTAGGGCTGCCGCCAATTGGTCCGCTGCGACCCATTCTGGGTTGTACCGGGACACTCTCGGAGCCGGAATTCGAGATTGTGGTGACCGGATGGGCCGATGGGAGTCGCGGCGTGAAGCCCAACCGCGTCGAAGGCGCCGTCGTAGAAATTGGCGATGTACCACAGCTACTGTCAGCGGACGCGTGGGCTACGGTCGCCGAGGTCGATGCCTTTCGACGGCGACCGGGCGACAAACGGAATCAGCACGACAATGAGCTCGCGTGGGGTCGTATCCGGGGATGYGCGGACAAGGCCGGCGCGCTTTACGCGACACCTTACCTCGAAACCACTTACGTGCTGACGCCACAGACACTACGGCTCCCATTGGCCAAATCGGAAACGCCGTTTGGCCGTGTGCTGACGGTAGCGCCGACGTTCGATGGCGCCCCCGACGGGTGGCTGAATGCCTTCGATGGGTTCAATGGGGTGCAACCCCATTATGACCTGACCCGAGGTGCCGGACGGGTGCGCGTGGTTGTCGCGGACCCGGTACGCCAGGTGCTGGAGGTCATCAAACGCGAGATGCCGGGAAGACGCGTGGCCGGCGCCAAAGCAGAGAAATTCATACATAACCCTTGGGCTTACCTTGGTGAAAGTGCCCATGAAGTCCTGAACGAGGACGACTTCGAACTCGACCGGGCAGGGGCCGGTGCGCTGGCCGCGGTATTTGGCATTGTGGGCCGCATCGAGGACGCGCGTTTGAATTCCGTGGACCTCTGCGTGACGGAGCATTTTGCCGGGGGCGCGGCCCGTACCGAGCGGCAGTCATTTGCCACGCCAGATGAGCTCGACGCGTTTAACGCAGCACTGCGTGCAGCCCTCGAGCACGACCGCGAGCGTTTCGCCTGGGAGGAGTATGACCTCACCGTCGATGCGGAATCGACGCTTCAGTTGGAGCAAGGTCAACAGTTGGCGCACCTGTGGCGCACGCAGCCGGCCGAGCAGATATCGTTCGACGACGTCTACGAACTGGACGGGTACAGCAGCCGCATCGAGGGGATTGGGGAAGCCAAGCCCATTTACGTGCCAGTCTTCCAGGCGCCGTCGAACAAGCGTGAGGGGGAGGACGGTTGGACGCCTTCGGACCTGACCCCCATGGTCCGTGTGACGTTGCAAGGCCACGAGGGGGATGTCGTCATCCCGCTGAGCAAGCAATGGGTCGAAGGGTTTGACGTGCAGGTAGGCGAAGCCGAAAAGGATGGGCAGGCTTCGGTGCGCAATCCCGACCTCCCGACCGCTGTCGCGACCGCGCAGGCCAGAACGTTGGTCGAGAGTTTCAAGAGCATGCTTGGGGCTCAGGAGAGAGTCAAAGGAGAGGCTGCCACCGGCGCCAAAGAGACGCGCGGTGCGCGGCAGACCCTGCTGGTTAAGACCAATTTTCATGGTGTTGACTACGTTGAGGTGCGCAAGGCCTCCCTGGCACTTCCGGCGGACGCCGAGGCGCAACTCCCGCGCTCAATGCGACCCACAGTTGGATTGAAGCAACATCAAAGGAAAGGCGTGGCCTGGTTCCAGCACCTTGTGTCGAAGGCGCCTCACGAGTGCCGCGGGGCCCTTCTGGCGGATGATATGGGCTTGGGAAAGACGCTGCAGCTCCTGTCCCTGCTTGGCTGGTATTACGAACAGCGACCTCAGTCTGCGCCGTCGGTCATCTTTGCCCCCAAGAGCCTCCTGGAAAATTGGGCGAATGAGGCGGCAAAGTTCTTCACGCCGTCATTCCCCGAGGTGCTGGTGCTGTATGGGGAGGCACTAAAGGCAAGGCGGCAACCGCTAGGTCTCATCGATGTTCAGCTCCAACAACAGGGCATTGTTGAGTTGCTGAAGCCAAACTGGGCGGGGTCCGCAAAGGTTATTGTCACCACGTATGAGGTGCTGACCTCGTATGAGTTTTCGTTCGCGAAACAGCCGTTTGCAATGGTCATTTGCGACGAGGCGCAACGTATCAAGACGCCGGGGACCCGGGTCACCTTGGCCGCGAAGAAGCTGAAGGCTGATTTCCGCATCGCGTGTACCGGCACGCCGGTGGAGAACTCCCTCGCGGATTTGTGGTGCCTATTCGACTTCGTTCAGCCCGGCCTCCTGGGGGCGCTGGAGGAGTTCGGCAAGACCTATCGCCGCCCGATTGAGTGCAAGACGGAGGATGAGGCACAGGCTCTCGGGTATCTCCAATCCACGATTGCGCCGCAGACGCTCCGACGAACCAAGGCCGATATTGCGGACGAACTCCCGCGTAAGTTCTTTGCGAAGAAGGCGGCGACAGGAACGGAAGTGGAGTTCAAATCGACTCTTGAAGAGCACGAGCGTCTTGATATAGGCATGTCTGAGCATCAACGCATCCTCTACAAGGGGGGGCTGAAGAAGCTGCAGGATGCGACCCAGGAATCGGATGGACGCAAGCGAGCAAGGCTCTCCTTCGGTGCACTTCATCTCATGAAAGCCGTTTGCGCCGAACCCTATTGTCTGCCTGGGACGAAGTTCCTGATGGATAAGAGCGGTCGTGATGCGCACCTGGGGAACTCGCCCAAGCTGCGTTGGTTGCTCGAGCGGTTGGAAGGCGTCCGGCGGGCCGGCGAGAAGGCAATCGTCTTTACCGAGCTACGCGAAGTTCAAGCGGCCCTGTTCTATTTCCTGCGTGAATCCTTTGGCATCAAGCCCATCACCATTAATGGTGATTCACAGGGGAGACAGGCCTTGCTCAACAAGTTTGCGCAGACCGGGGGGTTCGACGTCATCATTCTTTCGACTTTGGCGGCGGGGGCCGGCCTGAATGTCACTGCCGCTAACCATGTATTCCACTTCACCCGGGCGTGGAATCCAGCGAAGGAGTCGCAGGCGACCGACCGCGCTTTCCGTATCGGGCAAGAGCGTGATGTCTTCGTGTATTGCCCGACGGTCGTGGCGGATGACTTTGACACATTCGAAGTTCGCCTTGACCAACTGCTGAAGCGGAAAGCGGGACTCGCGGGTTCCACGCTAGACCAGGGGGAACTGGTGACCATGTTGAACGGCACCGGCGGAGATGCGACCTTTAGCGAGCTCGTAAGCAGTGCCGGGGAAGGCGCCGCTGTGC
>NZ_JBFTLX010000398.1:0-4221 GCF_056396665.1 Cupriavidus sp. 05T313
CAGCGAGGCCGACGCGGACCGGCGCCTGCGTGCCGCGAACGACATGCTGGTCGTCGATATCCCGCCCGGTTTCGAGCGCGACCTGCTGGCCGGCCGGCAACCGCAACTCGCCTTCCGCGTGGACGGGTCCAGCCCGTTCCCCGGCGCGACCACGCGCGCCTATGTCACCGGCGTGCTGCTGGGCTACGCCAATGCGCAGATGCGCGCGCTGCCGGCCCGCCCCGCCGCGCTGCCGGTGTCGATCGAGTCGCGTTTTATCTATAACCAGGAATTCCGCAGCATCTATGCCATCACGCCCGGCATCATCATGCTGGCGCTGATCCTGATCCCGACCATGCTGACCGCGCTCGGCGTGGTGCGCGAGAAGGAGATGGGATCCATCACCAACCTCTATGCCTCCCCCGCGAGCGTGGGCGAATACCTGATCGGCAAACAGCTTCCCTACGTGGCGCTGGCCATGGTCAGCTACCTCACGCTGGTGGCCCTGGCGATCGTGCTGCTGCAGGTGCCGCTGAAGGGCTCCTTCCTCGCCTTGTCGCTGGGCGCCGCGCTGTTCGTGCTGGCGGCCACCGCGCTCGGCCTGCTGGTGTCCACCTTCGTGCGTTCGCAGGTGGCCGCCATCTTCGGCACCGCCATCCTGTGCCTGATTCCATCGGTGAACTTCTCCGGCCTGCTCTATCCCGTTTCCACGCTGACCGGCAGCAGCTACTGGATCGGCCTGGGCTTTCCGTCGTCGTGGTTCCAGTTGGTCAGCCTGGGCAGCTTCACCAAGGGCCTGGGCGCCGGCAGCTTTGGCGCCATGTACCTGGCCTTGCTGGGCTTTGCGCTGCTATACCTGACTGGCGCGCGCCTGCTCCTGCGCAAGCAGGAGGCGTAGCCGGGAGATGCCGCGATGAACCAATGGTGCAAGAACGTGGCCCGGCTGTGCGGCAAGGAACTGCGCAGCCTGTTCAGCGATATCACGCTGATGGTGCTGATCGTGTTCGCCTTTACCCTGGCCGTGCACTCGGTGGCCAAGGGCATCAAGGCCGAGGTGTCGAACGCGTCGGTGGCGATTGTGGACGGCGACCACTCCGAGCTGTCGCGCCGCCTGCGCGACGCGATCCGTCCGCCGTATTTCAAGACGCCGGTCGATGTCGACCGGCACGTCGTCGACGCGGAGATGGACCGTGGCCGCTATATCTTCGCCATCGAGATCCCGCCGCGCTTCGAAGCCGATGTGCTGGCGGGCCGGACGCCGGCGGTGCAGGTGCTGGTCGATGCCACGGCGATGACGCAGGCGGGGCTGGGAGCCACCTACCTGCAGCAGATCTTCACGCGCGAAGTGCTTGAGTTCCTGCATGCGCGGGGCATCGAGGCGCAACTCCCCGTGCGCGCGGAGAGCACGGTGATGTTCAATCCCAACACGGAATCGCACTGGTTCACATCCACCATGCAGATCGTGGTCAACATCACCGTGCTGGCCATCATCCTGGTGGGCGCGGCGGTGATCCGCGAGCGCGAGCACGGCACCATCGAGCACTTGCTGGTGATGCCGGTACGCGCCAGCGAGATCGCCGTGGCCAAGATCCTCGCCAACGGCGCGGTGATCTTCCTGGCATCGCTGCTGTCGCTGTGGCTGGTGGTGCATCTGTGGCTGGCGGTGCCGGTCACGGGATCGCTGGGACTGTTTGCGCTGAGCACGGCGCTCTACCTGTTTTCCGTCACGGCGCTCGGCATGTGGCTCGCCACCATCGCGCCGGCCATGCCGCAGTTCGGCCTGCTGGCGGTGCCGACCTATGCCGTTGCCTACCTGCTGTCCGGCGCCGCCACGCCGGTGCAGAGCATGCCGCAGGCCATGCAGCACGCGGTCCAGTTCCTGCCGACGACCCAGTTCGTCAACCTCACCCAGGCCATCCTGTTCCGCGGCGCGGGCGTGGACGTGGTGTGGCCGCAGTTGCTGGGCGTGACGGCCGCGGGCGGGATCTTCCTCGCCCTGGCGCTGACGCGGTTCCGCTCCATGCTGGCACAGCAGGGTTAACGCCATGCCTGATCGCACCTCGCGCCCGCCCACCAAACGGACTTCTGCCTTGAGTACTTATCCAGCACGCGGCATCCTCACCGGCCTCATCGCATGTATCGCCGCGGGCCTGGCCGGCTGCACCACGGTCGACGTGACCGTGCCCGGCGGTATCGCGGCCCCCGCTGCGTTCAGCGAAGCCCCCGCCCAGGGCATGCCAGCCGCGGAACAGGACCTGGCGCAGTGGTGGCAAAACTGGGGCGACCCGGAACTGACGCAGCGCGTCACCCAGGCGCTGCAAGCCAGTATCGACCTGCGCGTCGCACAGGCGCGCCTGGCGGAAGCGCGCGCCATCGGGCGGGTGGCCGAATCGGCGCTCTACCCCACGCTCTCGGCGCAGGCGCTGGCCGCGCGGGGCGTGGCCGACCTGCGCAGCCCCGCTGGGTTGCCCGACATGTCTCCCGGACTGGACGGCCACCTTGCCGGCGTGACCGTGGCCTGGGAGATCGACATCTTCGGCGGCCGGCGCAGCGACGCGCAAGCCGCGGCAGCCGTCGCGCTCAGCGCCGAGGAGCGCCTGCGCGGCACGCGCCTGGCGATTGCCGCCGACGTGGCCGAGAACTATGTCGCGGCGCGCGGCCTGCAGCGCCGTCTGCAACTGCTTGACCGCAGCATGGAAACTGTCGGCGAACTGCTGCGCTACACCCGCGCACGCTATGCAGCCGGCCAGGCGCTGCCCTATGACATCGATCGCGTGAGCGAGCAGCTTGGCGCGCTGCAGGCGCAGCGGCCCGTGCTGGTCAACCTGATCTCGATCCGGGAGCGCCGGCTGGCGGTGCTCGCCGGCCAGATACCGCAGAGCGCAACGGCATTGTCCCCGCCGCCGCCGTTCTTCGTGCCGGCCCCGCCGGCGGGGCAGCTGCCGTCCCAGGTCATCGAGCGGCGCCCGGATGTCCGGGCCTCGGCCGCGCTGGTGCGCGCGCAGGCCGCCAGGCTCGGCAGCGCAAAAGCGGAGTTGTTCCCGCGCTTCTACCTGACCTTCCTCGGCCAGGATGGGCGCCTGCACGTGGACGGGCTGCCCGCGCTGAGCGGCACGGGCGGCTTGCTCGGTGTCGGCGTGCAGTTGCCGATCTTCACCGCCGGGCGCATCCAGGCCAATATCGATGCCGGCGACGCCCGCCTGCAGGCCGCGCAGGCAAACTACGACCAGGCCGTGCTGCGCACGCTGGAGGAAGTGGACAATGCCTACGGCCTGCGTCATGGCCTGGATCAGCGCGGTGCCCGGCTGGATGCGGTGGTCGCTACCGCGCAGCGCAACAGCCAGAGCGCCACGCGCCTCTATGAAGGCGGCCGGCGCACGCTGCAGGACGTGCTGGACGCGCGTATCGACGCGCTGCGGCGCGAGGAGGAACAGATCCAGACGCAGACGGCACAAGCCGTGGCGGCCGTGCAGCTATACCGCGCGCTGGGCGGTTCGTGGTCGCCTGGAGATAATAGCTAGGCCTCATACGAAGACCCGCAGGGGGCCGTTCCGGAGGGCAGCGAAAGGAGACTGCATCCTGCCTGGCGGCTCTGTACGCGGGCGCGCATCCGGGGACGAATGCCGGAACCGGCACCCACCCGACGTTATACTCTAGGCCATCCAGGCCCTCTGGGCCCTCAATCCGCATACAGTCAAAACCATCATGTCCACGATCCCCGCCTGCCCCCAATGCACACTGGAAAACACCTATCCTGACGGCGACAATTTCGTCTGCGCCGACTGCGGCCATGAGTGGGCGATGTTGGCCGCCCCGCAAGCGGACGACAGCGCGGACGCGGTGGTGAAGGATGCCAACGGCACCGTGCTGAATGACGGCGACGCCGTGGTGCTGATCAAGGACCTGAAGGTCAAGGGCTCGTCCATCACGCTGAAGATGGGCACCAAGGTCAAGAGCATCCGGCTGGTGGGCGGCGACCACGAAGTCGATTGCAAGATGGACGGTGGCAGCTTCATGCTCAAGGCCTGCTTCCTGCGCAAGGCCTGAGCCCGCCAGCACGTCACAGGCCCCGCTGTCGCGCGGCGAACCGCGCTTCCGGCAGCGCGGCGAATTCCTCCGTGACCGGCGCCGCCTTTGCCGGCGGCGTCCTCGTCCAGTCAGGCTATCCCGGCGGGAATATCCGCATCATCGTGCCGTCCAGCGCGAGGGGCCTCATTGGCGGCAAGGCGATGGTGGACATAC
>NZ_JBFTLX010000399.1:0-4186 GCF_056396665.1 Cupriavidus sp. 05T313
GTGTTCTTCGGCACCATCATGAAGCGCAAGACCCGCCATATCTACGTGGCCAACTGGTTCTTCGGCGCTTACATCCTGACCATCGCCATATTGCACATCGTCAACAACGTCGAGATGCCTGTGACGATGTGGAAGTCCTACTCGGCCTATGCCGGCGTGCAGGACGCCATGGTGCAGTGGTGGTACGGCCATAACGCGGTGGGCTTTTTCCTGACCACCAGCTTCCTGGGCATGATGTATTACTTCATTCCCAAGCAGGCCGGCCGCCCGATCTACTCCTACCGCCTGTCGATCGTTCACTTCTGGGCGCTGAACTTCACCTATATGTGGGCCGGCCCCCACCACCTGCAGTACACCGCGCTGCCCGACTGGGCGCAGTCGCTCGGCATGGTGTTCTCGCTGATCCTGCTGGCGCCTTCTTGGGGCGGCATGATCAACGGCATCATGACCTTGTCGGGTGCCTGGCACAAGCTGCGCACCGATCCCATCCTCAAGTTCCTGGTGGTGGCGCTGTCCTTCTACGGCATGGCGACCTTCGAGGGCTCGATGATGTCGATCAAGACTGTCAACGCGCTGTCGCACTACACGGACTGGACCATCGGCCACGTGCACTCCGGTGCGCTGGGCTGGGTCGCGATGATTTCGATCGGCTCGCTCTATTACCTGATCCCGCGTCTGTTTGGCGAGAAGGAGATGTACAGCGTGCGGCTGATCGAACTGCACTTCTGGATCGCCACCATCGGCGTGGTCCTGTATATCGCCTCGATGTGGATCGCAGGCGTGATGGAAGGCTTGATGTGGCGGGCCACGCAGCCCGACGGCACGCTCACCTATGCCTTCGTGGAAGCGGTCAAGGCCAAGTACCCGTTCTACCTGATCCGCTTGCTGGGTGGCCTGTGTTTCCTGTCCGGCATGTTGCTGATGGCCTACAACGTGGCGCGAACCATCATCGGCAAGCCCGCGGTGGATGCGCCGATCCCGACCAGCGTTGGTGCCTCCGCCCATTGATCATTCCAGGATAGAAACGATGTCTGAAAAACGAAGCTTCTTTACGCACGAGACCCTGGAGAAGAACATCGGCTGGCTGATCATCTGCACCATCCTGGTGGTCAGTATCGCCGGGCTAGTCCAGATTGTGCCGCTGTTCTTCCAGCACTCCACAACGGAGCCCGATGCGGGGATCAAGCCGTATTCGCCGCTGCGCCTGATGGGCCGCGATATCTATATCCGCGAGGGTTGCGTGGGCTGCCATTCGCAGCAGGTGCGTACGCTGCAGGGCGATGTCGAACGCTATGGCCACTACTCGACGGCCGGCGAATCGGTCTATGACCATCCCTTCCTGTGGGGCTCCAAGCGTACTGGTCCCGACCTGGCGCGCGTGGGCGGCCGCTATTCCGATGACTGGCAGCGCATCCACCTGCGCAATCCGCGCGACGTGGTGCCCGAGTCGGTGATGCCGTCCTACCCGTGGCTCGAGAAGGCTCCGCTGCAGGCCAACGATATCCGCGACCGCATGCGTGCGCTGAGGCGGCTGGGTGTGCCCTATACCGACGCCGAGATCGAACAGGCGCCCGCCACGCTGGCAGGCAAGACCGAAGAGGACGCGATGGTCGCCTACCTGCAGGAGCTTGGCATCAGCAAGCGCAATGTGCGTGTGGACACCGCAGCCGCGGTTCAGCCCGCAGCCGCGCCGGCCAAGGAGTAAGCCATGGCAATGATCACTGCGTTTTCCACCGTGATCTCGATGGTGGCGTTTCTCGCGATCTGCTGGTGGGCCTGGTCGTCCGGCCGCAAGGCAGCCAACCAGGAGTCGGCCATGCTGCCATTCGCGCTGCCCGACGAGCCGCTGGCCGCGAACCACGACGGCCGCCATCGTGCCGGCGGAGCAAACAACACCAAGCAGGAACACTGAGTCATGAGCGACTTCTTCACGGATTTCTGGAGTTACTACATCGCCGCCATTGCGCTGGTAGGCATCGTCTGGTGCATATGGCTGCTGTTCTCCCAGCGCAAGGTGGTCAAGGTGGCCGGCGCTACCGAAGACACTGGCCACGTGTGGGACGGCGACCTGCGCGAGCTGAACAATCCGCTGCCACGCTGGTGGATGTGGATGTTCCTGCTGGCTTGCCTCTTCGGGCTGGTCTACCTGGTGCTGTACCCGGGACTGGGTTCCTACGCCGGCGTGCTCAAGACATCCAGCCGGGTCGAACTGGAGGCACATCGCAAGGCGGCTGAGCAGGTGCAGAGCGATGTCTATGGCAAGTACATGCAGATGGACGTCAAGCAGGTGGCCGCGGATCCGGCTGCGCGCGAGATCGGGCAGCGCCTGTTTCTCAACTACTGCGCGCARTGCCATGGCTCCGACGCGCGCGGCAGCCGCGGCTTTCCSAACCTGACCGACAACGACTGGCTSTATGGCGGCGATCCCGCGACCATCACCCAGACCATTACCAAGGGGCGCAACGGCGTGATGCCGTCATTCGCTTCGACCATCGACGGCAAACTGGCCGGCGACGTGGCGCAATACGTTCGTTCGCTGTCAGGCTTGTCTTCCGATCCGATTCGCGCCTCGCGTGGCGAAAGCACATTCAAGTCCACGTGCGCGGCCTGCCATGGCTCTTCCGGCAAGGGYAACCAGGCGCTCGGYGCGCCSAACCTGTCGGACARSGTCTGGCTSTACGGCAGTTCGGAGGCAAACATCGTCGACGCCATCCTGAAGGGTCACAACAACCACATGCCGGCACACGAGGAAATCCTGACGCCGGAGCGCATCCGCATGCTGACGGCCTATGTCTGGGGACTGTCGAACAATGGGGCAGCCCCCGCGGGGAGCGGGCAATGAACGGCGACGCCAGCATGTGGAGCCTGCGTGCCGCTGGGGGTGATCGCCCATGAATGCCCCGGAACCGGAACCGCTGAGAAAGCACGGAGCCGCCTGGGGGCCTCTGCGGGAGCCCGCATCCGCCACGGGGGATGGGGAAACCTCGGATGAAACCCTGTACGAAGTCCGCCGCAAGATCTATCCGCGCTCAGTCACAGGGGCGTTTTCGAGCTGGCGGGTCTGGATGGTGGTCCTGACCCAGCTGTTCTTCTATGGCATGCCCTGGCTGCAATGGAACGGCCGCCAGGCCATGTTGTTCGATCTCGGCGCGCGCAAGTTCTACATCTTCGGCTTGGTGCTCTGGCCGCAGGATGTGATCTACCTGTCCGTGCTGCTGGTGATTTCCGCGCTCTCGCTGTTCCTGTTCACGGCGATCGCGGGTCGCCTGTTCTGCGGCTATGCCTGTCCGCAGACGGTGTACACAGAAATCTTCATGTGGATCGAGCGGCATGTGGAAGGCGATCGCTTTGCCCGCATCCGCCTGGATGGCGATCCGTGGAGCSYGCGCAAGCTGCGGCTCAAGGCSACCAAGCACACGCTCTGGRTSGTGATCGCSCTRTGGACCGGCTTTACCTTCGTCGGGTACTTTTCGCCCATTCGCGAGTTGGGCGGCCACGTGCTCAGCCTGTCGCTGGGGCCGTGGCAAACGTTCTGGATGCTGTTCTACGCCTTCGCCACCTGGGGCAACGCCGGCTTCATGCGCGAGCAGGTGTGCAAGTACATGTGTCCTTATGCACGCTTCCAGAGCGTGATGGTCGATCGCGACACGTATGTGGTGACGTATGACGTGGGCCGCGGCGAGCCGCGCGGCAGCCGCTCGCGCAAGGTGGACCACCAGGCCGCCGGCATGGGCGATTGCGTGAACTGCAGCATCTGCGTGCAGGTCTGCCCCACCGGCATCGATATTCGCGACGGCCTGCAGTACGACTGCATCGGTTGCGGCGCCTGCATCGACGCCTGCAACCAGGTCATGGACAAGATGGCGTATCCGCGCGGGCTGATCCGCTACACCTCGGAGAACGCCATGCGCAGCGTGCTGCCCGAGGCGGAGGCGCGCAAGCGTCTGTTCCGGCCGCGCACGGTGGTGTACTCCGTGATCTGGCTGGCCCTGGTTGCCGGCTTCACGGTGTCGCTGGCCATGCGCACACCGCTCAAGGTCGATATCATCCGCGACCGCGGCGCGCTGGGCAGGGAAGTGGAGGGACGCTGGATCGAGAACGTGTATCGCCTGCAACTGATCAACACGACCGAGGCGCCGATGCATGTGGCCATTCGCGCGGACAGTGATGACCTGAAGGGCCTGGC
>NZ_JBFTLX010000400.1:0-5753 GCF_056396665.1 Cupriavidus sp. 05T313
CCTCTCGCCGGACTGGCGCTTGTTGCGGGCGTCTTCATCCACCAGCACCGCCATCCCGATCCCTGGCTCAATCCCAAGCTGTTGTTCGGCCGCCGCTACCTGGTCGGGCTAGGCTTCTACACCCTGTACTACTTCCTCAACGGACTGTGGGGATATGTAGTGCCCAGCACGCTGCAGTCCGGGCTGGGCTTCACGTTCCAGACCGCGGGCAAGGTCTTGACCATCACCGGGCTGATCGGTTTTGCGGGTCTTTGCGCCTTTACCTATGCGGGCACGAGGCTGAAGGGGCAGCGGCGCTACATCGCCCTGGGCTATTTCATGTTTGCCGGCGCGGCCTGGCTCCTGAGCCAGCGGATGATGCCGGGGGCATCCATGGCCGTCCTGCTGCCGGCCCTGACGCTGCAGAGCCTGACCACGCCCTTCATCCTGGCACTGGTGGCAGGCCTGACCTATGCGGACTTCAGCGTCGAGGATTTTGCGCACGCGTATCAGTTCAAGAACATCATGCGCCAGATCGCAACGGCCGGCGGCACCGGCGTAGCCAGCCTGTGGCTCCAGTACGGCGAGGCAATGGCGCGCACGCAACTGGTGGCCCGGATCACCCCGTTCGACCTGCCCGACGGCTTCGATGCCGCCACGCTGACACGCTGGTCGGCACTGATCGACCAACAAGCGCAGTTGATTGCGGTGAGCAATCTCTTCGCGCTGCTGGCCTTCGCCTGCGTGGGTGTGGCACTGGTTGCCGTGGCGCAGCGGGCGCTGCGGTAAATCACGCGAATACTACACAGTCATGGACGCACCGCGCTCCAAAATCCCCCAAAGCGGCGGGATTATGAGTCAGCAAAGGGACTCTACAATGCTGCAGCGCGGCGCAGATGCCACGCCAGCCAGCCGTACAGGACGCATGACCATGATGTATTACGTTCTCGGATTTTTACTCTTCGAAGCTTTGTGGTTCTTCCCATTCAGGAAGGTCTTCAAGGCCGCGCATTTTGGTGGGCTGTACGCCTACCTGGCGCTGATCCCGCTCATCGGCCCACTGCTCTGCATCTGGATCCTCGCGGCCCGCCCCTGGCCGCTCAAGACCAAGCTCGTGCGCACGTTCTCCCAGACCTGACACGCGCGAGTTGCCAATCCCGGGCCGGCATGCGCCTGGCGCCAGACAAATCGCCAGGCGAAGGTTTCAGAAGTCGTGCTCTTCCAGCAACACGGGGTTCAGCGAGCGGTCCGCGGACCATTTCGCCCATGCCGCCTCCTGGATACGGCCAAGATTCCGCTCGAAAATACCCAGGTGGCTGCCGATCTGGCCCTGGGCCAGCGCATCGAGTGCCGAACGCGACACAAAGCCACTGCCTGCCACGCCGTCCGCCACGATGGAGAAGCCGATGAGCTCGCCATCTTCGGACGGGGCTGGAGTGTGTATCTGGAAGGCAGTCGACATCATTTGCTCACTTTGAATCGGAGACAGGATCCTAGCATGGCCGGCCTGACGCAATAGCGCCAGGGGCCCGGCCCGGGCCACCCGCACATTCATGCACGCCGTCATGGGAAGGGTATCGCCCGATTCCATCATCGGCCCCTCCTCCATGAGTATCCTCCTTACGCATTGAAAAGAGCACTTATCTGCTCATCACCGTCAGGAGGCACAAGCATGGATCGTCGTCATTTCCTTACCGCCGCGGTAGCCGCCGCGGCTGTCGGCTCTGCCCCCGCGTTTGCCAATAGCTGGCCGAGTCGTCCGCTGCGCCTGGTCGTAGCCTATCCCGCCGGCGGCGGTACCGATGTGGTGGCGCGGTTGTTCGCCGACTTCCTTGGCAAGTCCCTCGGCCAGTCGGTGGTCGTGGAAAACAAGCCCGGCGGCGCAACCATTCCCGCGACGCTGGACGTGATTCGCGCCAAACCGGATGGCCACACGCTGCTAATGACGCTCGGCTCCTCGGCTACCTCCGGCGCGCATATCAACAAGGTGCCCTATGACCCCCTCACGGACCTGACGGCACTGGCCGAAGCGGCGCGCGCGCCGGTGCTGCTGGTGGCAACCAAGAATGCGCCCTTCTCCACGCTCGCCGAGATGATCGCGTATTCCAAGAGCGCCAAAGCGCCACTGCATTCGGCTTCCTACGGCCCGGGCACGTCGTCGCACTTTGGCCCGCTGCTGCTCAACAAGCTCGCCGGCAGCAGGCTGGAGCCGGTGTTGTATAAAGGCTCGGCGCCCGCCACGCAAGACCTCGTGGGCGGCGTGGTGCCAGTGATGATCGACGGGCTGACCACCGCGGTACCGCTGTACCAGTCCGGCAAGACCAAGGCTCTGGCCATCACCACGCCGGAACGCTCGGACATGGCGCCGGGTGTTCCCACGTTCCGCGAGCAGGGATTTCCGGGCATGGAGCAATTGAGCGGCTACTTCGCGTTGTTCGGTCCCAAGGCCATGCCACCGGATGTCGTCGCCGCGGTCTCGGTGGCCATCCAGAAAGTGCTGACTGATTCGGCCTATCACAAGCGGCTGTTCGCGGTCGGTGTATTGCCGCCGCAGTCCATTACGCCGCCGGCCTTCGCCGCCCAGGTCAAGGCAGACTATTTACGCTGGGGGGAATTCATCAAGGAGATCGGCTTTACCATCGACGCTTAAGCCGCGGTGCTGGCGCGTGCGCAACGCGCGCGCCGGTGGTGCCGTCGTCAGAGCCGCGCGGCAGCCGCCGTGACCCAAGCCGCGGTCTTATCCGGAATCGTGACCGGCAGCATGTGCCCGCCCGGCACGAGTTCCAGATCCAGCGCCGGCAGTTTGTCCTTCATCGCCTTGCCGTGCGCCTGCCAGTCAAGCACGGCGTCGGCGGTCCCATACAGGATGCTGATCGGCAGGGTCAGCGATGCGTAGCGCTGCGCCATGCCGGGGAGATCCTCCGCCACGCTGACCATATCGGACGACGCGGCGTAGAAACTGCCGGGCCGCAGGCCAAGCAGCCCGCCACCGGCAATCGCAAAATCCTTGGGCGGCTGATCGGGGCTGAAAACCAGATCGAGCATTGCCCGCCCGCGCAAGATGGACCTGGGTACCGCCCATGTCCACGCGATGGCGCGACGCAGCGTGGCGGACGAGATCGACAACGCGCGGAACATGGGCGGCACGCCCTCCACCGGATGGGTCAGCGGCGCGATCAGGGCGAGGCCGCCGACCGCGCCGGGATGATCGAGTGCAACGCCCAGGGCAACCGCGCCACCCAGGGAATGGCCAACCAGCAGGGGATTCTCCACGCCGAGCGCCCGGATGAACTTGGCCACGACCGCGCTTTGCGCGCTCAGGCGGGCCGACATCGCCGCTGGCCTGGTCGAGTACCCCGAACCCGGCCGGTCGACCAGGATGACGCGGAACCGGCTGGTCAGCCGCTCCAGCAAGGAGTGCGAGAAATTCCCGGTCTGCCCGCCCAACCCGTGAACCATGACAATGACGGGGCCCTGGCCCTTGTCGATGTAATGAAGCCGGGCACCATCGATCTCAATGAACTTGCCCTTGGGCGGCAGCGCCTTTTCCACCTTGTGCGCGATGAGTCCGGTAAATGCCACCAACCCAAGCAAAACAATCCCACCGATGGCAATGCAGGCAATCAATATGGCCATTGCGTCTATCCTTTCAACTGTTAACGGAATCGGCGGCCATGCCGGCAGCCACCGCCGGGCCGGGCCGCATGGCGTCCGCGCCGGCGCGGCCGAACGCCATCTCGCTGTCCACGACCCTGCCGAACTTCAGGGCCATCAGGTCGAACAGGTAGTTCTGGTGGACCTTCCAGGGCCGCCTGGAACCCTGCTTGGGCAAAATGTTGCTGGCGCGCCGGACATAGCCGGAACTCAGCGACAACGAAGACTCCTCACCGGCAGACGGATCCGTGCGGCGCGGTGCGCACCACGCATGGCCATGCGCGTCCATATGATTGAGCAGGCGGCACACGTAGGTCGACGACAATTCCGCCTTCAGGGTCCAGGAGGCGTTCACATAGCCCATGGCGACCGCCAGGTTCGGCATGTCACTGTACATCATGCCCTTGTACATAAAGGCCTGCGCCGGGTTCATCGGGGTTCCGTCCACCTCGATCTTCATCCCGCCCGCCACCTTCAGTTGGAGTCCGGTGGCCGTCACGATGACATCGGCATCGAGCCGCTCGCCTGAGCGCAACTGCCATCGCTCGACGGCCGTGCCACGATGTAGGTTGGCGAACGCTGCAGCATGGTCACATGGGCCGCGCGCTCCGCCATCGCCGGCAGCAGCGTGACGGCGGTCGCGCCGCTGCCAATTACGACCACGCGCTTGCCGTCATACGCCAAGTCAGACGGCCAGTGCTGCGGATGCACGATCTTGCCGCCGAAGCGCTCCATGCCAGGCCAGCCTGGCATATAGCCATCGGCGTAATCGTAGTAGCCACTGCACAGGTAAAGAAAGCTGCAGGTAAAACGGACCGGCGTGCCATGCGGACCGGCCGTTGCCTCGACTGTCCATCGCGCGGTCTCGGTCGACCACGACGCCTGCGTGGCGCAGTGGCCAAAGCGGATATGCCGCTCGATGCCGAATTCCCGGGCCGTACCGCGGATGTACGCCAGGATGGAGTCGCCATCGGCGATCGACTTTTCACTGCGCCAGGGGCGGAAACTGAAGCCGAGCGTATACATGTCCGAGTCCGAACGCACGCCGGGATAGCGAAAGAGGTCCCAGGTACCGCCGATCGCCTCGCGCCCTTCCAGGATGGCGAAGCTCTTGCCGGGGCAACTGGTTTGCAGGTGGTAACCAGCGCAAATACCGGAAAGCCCCGCCCCAACGATCAGCACATCGACGTGTTGCGCCGCGCCTTCATTTGCGGCGTGCCCCGCCTTCAACGCTTCGGCCGACGTGCCGGCATGGGCCTGGGAATGCGGATGTTCCGCGTTGCCTGATAGCATCGATAGTCTCCTGTTGACCAAACCGGGCCGGACGCTTGCCGCGCCGAATTATCAACGTGCATCCGTGTTGTCTTCAGACTAGACTAGGGTGTTCACCCTAATTAATCAACCGGGATTGCCAGATCTAGGGCTTACCCCTAAGACCCAGCGAAGCAAACATGCAGATGACGAAACATGACAGGATTGGCCGGCCATGACGGCGGAAGGTGCGCCGGCCCGGCGTCCCAAGACGCGCGAGCGCATTCTGGATGCCTGCCTGAGCCTGTTCAACGAGCGCGGCCCGGTCGTGGTCACCACTGCGGAAATCGCGTCGTCGGTTGGCATCCAGGAGGGCAACCTCTACTACCACTTCCACCGGAAGGAGCAAATTCTCGAGGCACTCTTCGACGATTTCGAGCGGGCGCTACGTGAGACCTCGGTAGCGGATCTGGCGCAGGGCGATGACCCCGGCCGTTTTGCAAGCTACCTGAGCGGCTGGTTCAGCCTGATGTGGGAGTGGCGCTTCTTTTATCGCGACGCGGCGTCCATCCGTGGCCTTGCACCGGCATTGCGATCACGCAGCGAATTGCTGGCCAACGATGGGCAGCATCATGTCCGGCGCGTGTTCGGCTGCATGGAATCCGCTGGACTGTTGCGTGCCACGCCCGAGCAACTTGACCAGTTGGTCGTCAACACCTGGATCGTGTCTACCTACTGGATCGACTATCTCCGGTCCCGTCATGGAATTGATTCCATCAAGCGGGAACACATCAGTTGGGGGGCGTCACAGGTGATGAGCTTGTTCTCGCCATATATGACGAAAACGGGGACGGCACTACTGAATATTC
>NZ_JBFTLX010000401.1:0-5336 GCF_056396665.1 Cupriavidus sp. 05T313
CAGACCCAACACGTCCACCTGCCAGACCCAACACGTCCACCTGCTTGTGACCCAGTGCTGCGATGACCGCGCATGCTACCGCCGCCATGCCTGCAATCGTGTCCGGCACGATGCCGCCCGACCGCCCGATACCCGTACTGTCGAACCAGATGATGCGCCGGTCCGCCGACAGTTCCTTGATAAACGCCGGGTCCCAATCGTCCATCGTGCCGCGGAACCGCTGCAGCAGCAGTAGCGGGATGCCTCCCTCGGGGCCGGCTTCGCGCGCACAAATTCGGCCATACGGGGTATCGATGTCGAAAGAACGTGTCATGGTGGGTAGTTGTATTGTGGATCGTTCTCGATGAGTTACCTGCCAAGCGTATTGCCGAATGCGCCCCGATGCAGGACATAAACACGGCGTTTTCTGTCATGCCTTCGGTTCGCGCCCAAGCAGCGCTGAATGTGGGAACACGTGTGTACGGCAATGTTGTCCGAAAATGCGGTGTATATGTCAGTCCATGGCGCGTCACTATCCCTATGCTTGCGCGTATCTGCATGCCACACCGCGCGCATTAAGCAGCTCCCTCTTACCCAAAAGGATACACATGCCATCACAACTCGGAACCGCTCTCGTCACCGGATCGTCCTCCGGCATCGGCGCCGTCTACGCTGATCGCCTCGCGGCACGCGGCTATGACCTCATACTCGTTGCACGCAATGAAGAACGGTTGCGCGCGCATGCGGCCAGGCTTTCGAGCACGCATGGTGTCCAGGTGGACGTCCTAGTGGCGGATCTCACCGACGCTGCCGGCCTGCGACGTGTCGAGGCCACGCTCGCTGGCAACGATCGCATCACCATGCTGGTCAACAACGCTGGTTTCGGCGGCGCTGGTACCCTCGCGCAATCGCCGGTGGACGACATGGAACGCATGATCAGCGTCAACGTCACCGCCGTCATGCGACTGTCCTATGCGGCCGCGCCCGCATTTGCCGCGCGCGGCGCCGGGACGATCATCAACATCGCATCGATCGTCGCGATCGCCCCCGAGATCCTCAATGGCGTCTACGGCGGCGCAAAGGCATTCGTACTGGCATTCAGCCGTTCGCTGAAGAAAGAGTTGAGCGAAAGCGGCGTGACCGTTCAGGTCGTACTGCCGGGTGCTACGGGCACGGACTTCTGGGAAGTCGCGGGTCTCCCTACGTCGAACCTCCCGGAAAGCTGGGTCATGACACCCGAAACGCTGGTGGATGCCGCACTGAGCGACCTCGACGCCGGCGTGTTTGCCTCGATTCCGTCGTTGCAGGACGACTCGCAGTGGCAGGCTTGGGAAGCCGCGCGCGAAGCCATGGCGTCCAATCTGTCCTCCCGCGTCGCCGCGCCGCGCTACGCAGCGCGTGCCGGACAGCAAGACTGAAACCTTGACCCCCGTCTCCACATGAAAATAGCAATCGCCCCACTGGCCGTGCTTGCCATGGCCACCCTCTTCGCTCATCAGCCGGCCCGCGCCAGTGAAGCCCTCGCCCAAAAGTACGCGTGCGCGGGCTGCCATCAGGCCAATGCCCGCCTGGTGGGTCCGTCGTGGAAGGAAATTGCGGCCAAATACAAGGGCGGCAGCAAGGCCACGGAGCAACTCGCCGTCAGCATCAAGGCCGGTGGTGGCGGCAAATGGGGCGCTGTACCGATGCCGCCGCAGCCGCAGGTATCCGATGCCGATCTCACCGCGCTGGCGCAGTGGGTTCTCTCGCAGAAGTAGAGGAGTCTCCGATGACCACGCTGAACATCAATGGCAAGACGCTCGACGTCGACGCCGATCCGTCCACCCCGCTGCTCTGGGCCCTGCGCGACAACCTCGGTATGACCGGCACAAAGTTTGGTTGCGGCATGGCCGCATGCGGCGCGTGTACGGTCCATATCAACGGCACCGCGACGCGAAGCTGCGTCATGCCCCTCTCGGCTGTGGCTGGAGTAAACGTCAACACGATCGAGAGCATAAGCGACGACAAGATCGGCCGCGCGGTACTGGATGCCTGGATCCGGCACGATGTGGCGCAATGCGGTTACTGCCAAAACGGTCAGGTGATGAGCGCCGTGAGCCTGCTGCGCACTAAGCCGCGGCCACGCGATGCCGATATCGATCAGGCGATGGCGGGCAACATTTGCCGCTGTGGCACCTATCAACGTATTCGCGCGGCCATCAAGGATGCCGCGCGCGCAATCGCCTGAGGAGCACCATCATGCGTATTCGTGGATTGGAAGCGCTTGCGGGCGGTGGTGGCATGATCGAGTCCAAGGAGAGCGTCGCGCCACTCTCGCGCCGCAGCTTTCTCAAGCTGACTGGCATGGCCGGGGGTGGACTCGCGCTCGGCTTGGTCGGCGGTGTCGACCTCGCCCAAGCGGCGGAAGAAGGCGGGAAGCAAAAGGCGCCGTCGCCACCGCAAGCATTCGTGATTATCGCCCCTGACAATACGGTGACGATCGCCGTCAATCGGCTCGAGTTCGGCCAGGGCGTGCATACCGCGCTGCCAATGGTACTGGCCGACGAGCTCGACGTAGACTGGAAGAACGTGCGATCGATGCTGGCACCGGCGGGGGACGAGTATCGCGACCCGGGCTTCGGCATTCAGATGACTGGCGGTTCCACCGCGCTGATGCATTCGTTTACCCAGTATCGCGAACTCGGCGCGCGCGCCCGCGCGATGCTCGTGACGGCGGCGGCCAAGCAGTGGAATGTGGATCCCGCCAGCTGCTCCGCCGCGCAGGGTGTGGTCACCTCGGGCACGTATCGTGCCACATATGGCGAGCTCGCCGACGCGGCCATGAGTCTGAAGGTGCCGGCTACCGTGGTGTTGAAGGACCCGTCCCAGTTCCGCCTCATCGGCAAGCCCATGCCGAGACTGGACGCCGCATCGAAGCTACGCGGCGACCCGGTGTTCGGCATCGATACCCGACTCAAGGAGATGGTCGTGGCCGTGGTCGCGCACCCGCCGCGCTTCGGCGGCAAGGTGAAGTCGTTCAATGCAGACAAGACGCGAGCGATCAAGGGCGTCGTCGACGTCATGCAGGTGCCCGCGGATCGCGGCGGCTCCGGCGTGGCGGTAGTGGCCACCGGATACTGGGCAGCAAAGCAGGGACGCGACGCGCTGCAGATCGAGTGGGAAGATGCGGGCTCGACAGTCAGCACGCAGGCGCTCTACGAGGAGTACAGCAAGCTTGCGACGCAGCCCGGCAAGGTGGCGCGCCCGCTAGAGAGCGGCGATATGCAGGCGGCCCTCTCAGGCGCAGCACGCGTGATCGACGCCGAGTATCGGCTGCCGTACCTCGCGCATGCGCCAATGGAGCCGCTCAACTGCACCATGCAGGCGGAAATCAGCGGCAATAAGGCGACCAGCGTCAAGGTCTGGGTCGGCTCGCAGTTCCAGACCGTCGATCAGGCGGCGATCGCCCAGACGCTGTCGCTACCCGTCGAAAAGGTGACACTCAACACGATGATGGCCGGCGGCGGCTTTGGCCGGCGTGCCGTGCCGACGTCGGACTATCTGGTCGAATCGGCAGGCGTGCTTCGCGAGTGGATCGCCAGAGGTCATGCCGAACCGCTCAAGGTCATGTGGAGTCGCGAAGACGATATCAAGGGCGGCTACTATCGCCCGCTACATGTCCACCGCGCGCGCATCGGCTTCGACGMAAAGGGKCAGGTCGTAGGYTGGCAGCAYGCGATCGTCGGYCAGTCGATCGTCATGGGAACCCCATTCGAGCCGGTTCTCGTGAAGAACGGCGTGGACTCGACCATGACCGAAGGCATCGTCGAGAACGAATACGCTCTGCCGATGCAGGTGACGGCTCATCACCCGAAGGTCGATGTCGCGGTGCTCTGGTGGCGCTCGGTGGGTAACACCCACACGAGCTTCGTCAAGGAGACGCTGATCGACGRGATCGCCACGGCCGCGAAGCAGGATCCCGTCGCTTGGCGCATGGCACGACTCGACACCACCAAGCATGTCCGACAACGCGCCGCCTTGCAGCTGGCCACGGACAAGGCCGGCTACGGCAAGCGCAAACTGCCGAGGGGGCATGCGTGGGGCGTGGCCGTACACGAGTCGTTCGGGACGGTGGTTGCGTATGTCGTCGAAGTGTCCGTCGCCAAGGGTGAGGCGCGCGTGCACAACGTCACGGCCGGTGTCCACTGCAATCGCGTCGTCAATCCGCTGAGCCCAGGTCCAGGGCGCATGCATCTTCGGCTTGTCGATGATTCGGCCCGGCTTCGCCATCGAGATGGAGAACGGAGTGGTTCGGAACAGCAATTTCCCGGACTATCCGCCACCGCGGATGCCCGATGCACCGCACATCGACGTGTTCTTCGTGCCGTCCGAAGACGCACCGTCGGGACTGGGCGAGCCTGGCGTGCCACCGATCGCACCGGCGGTCGCCAATGCACTGTTCCGGCTGACGGGCAAGCGCCAGCGGCAGATGCCCTTCGTCATCTGATCGTTCAGAGGCAGAGAGGCATCACGTCCTCTCTGCCCCGCAATCTACCGTTAACAGCAATCGTTCGGTTACTGTGCACCCTGTATGCCGCCCCTCGCACATTGATAATGTTCCCTCAAAGGGCTTTGTCATCCTCGATGACGATGGATCTGTAAGGCCCAGAACCTAGTTCATTCGGCGTAGCCGGCAATCAACATATCTGACGCCGCCGAGGCGTTCCGCGACGCGGAGACAGTCAACCTATCTGACGGCTACATCTACGACATCGAACTCGTATGGCATCGGAATTCAAACTAYGGCATCCATTGCGCGTGGCATGTCATGTCATGTCGCAAGCCAGTGAATGCGGAGATGCGCATCCTAGCGTCGCTAATCTGACGCGCTCGCAACCCGGCCGCTTCGGTCGCTGGCCGTCAGTTCATTCCGTCGCTTCCAGCTCTACTAGTGCGTCCTTTCGCCGGATGCTGCTTGGCGACACGCCGTAGGCGCGCACAAAGGCCCGGCRCATACGATCGCGGTCCGCAAACCCTGTGTCCTGCGCCACGGTTTCCATCGGGTGACGACCTGACTCGAGCATGGTTCTGGCCGCTTCCAGCCGGAGCATCTCGACGGCCTTAGCCGGGGACTGGCCGGTCTCCTCACGGAACACCCGGCTGAACTGGCGCGGCGACAGGCGCGCGGCATCCGCCAGCTCCTCCACCGTCAGCGCATTGCGCAGATTTTCCTTCGCGTAGATCAGCGCGCGTTTGACGCGATCGCTGCGCGGCTCGAGTTCCAGTAATGCCGAAAACTGGGATTGCCCACCGGGGCGGCGGTAATAGACGACCAGGCGTCGGGCCACGTTACGTGCCAGCGCCGCGCCGTGGTCGTG
>NZ_JBFTLX010000402.1:0-4607 GCF_056396665.1 Cupriavidus sp. 05T313
GCTCAGGCGGGCCATGCCCAGTTCAGGCAGGGAGATCTCCTGGGCGACGTAGTCGTGATAGAGCGCGGTGGTGTAGAGCAGGCGCATCTGTGCGCCGATCTCGCAGATTTTCAGGCAGCGCTGCTGCAGCTCGGGCGTGTCGGCGTGTTCCAGCACGATCTGGTAGCCGCGTTCGCCGTGGATTTCGTCGGAGACGATATGCAGGTCGAAGAATTCGACTTCTTCGTCGGTGAAGCCRTAYTTGTCGCGCAGGGTCGGGGTCTGCTTGCGGTAGATCGASGGCACCTGGGACTCCAGGCCRACCACCAGGCCGGCGACGGCGACGAYSGGGTCTTCGCGCATGGCCACGGCGTAGCACCAGCTTTGCAGGCCACGGGTGGTGGCGGACATATTGTCGGGRTCGACCACGCGCTCGCGGGTGGTGCCGCAGGCTTCGGCAAAGCGGATCAGCAGGTCGGTATGGCGGTCGCCGCCGATTTCTTCCTCATACATRTTGGCGAGCAGGAAGTCCTTGGCTTCGGTGAAGCGGTCGGGGGTGCGGGCGTAGATGTAGGCGAGGTAGTCGGCGAAGGGTCCGACGTAGTGGTAATGGTTCTCGGCCCAGCGCGCGAGGTGGTCGCGGGAGAGCTTGCCGCTGGCCCAGGCCACGCTGAAGGGGGCCTTGTTGGCGCTCTTGCCCTTGATGGCGTTTTCAAGGGCGGCACGGAAATCATCACGGTTCATCAGTTCGGCCATTTGGGGGCTCCTGTGGGCAGCGAGTTCAAGGTTGGGGGACGGCGTGGCGTGGTCCGGAGCAGCACCGGCACCAGCAAGGCGCGCACCGCGTCGAGCACCGGCACGCGGGCAAAGCCGGCCACCGCGATCAGCGAGGACCAGGCGATCAACGTGCCGCCGCCCGTCCACACGGCCCCCATCTGCCCGATTGCCGCCAGGGTGGCGGAATCGAAGCCCACCACCGGACCCAGCGCGCCGGCCAGCGTGCCGGTCAGCGGCAGGCCGGCGAAGCCGGAGCCGTCGATGCCGGTGATCATGCCCACCAGCAGCACACCGAATGCGACCAGCACGTGGTTGTCCGGGATCATGTGCTGGTACGCCTGGATCAGCTCGAACAGCAGGCTGGGCGCCTTGCCGGCGCCGACACCCAGGATCTGCGCCGCGGTTTCGCCGGCGCCGACGAAGAAGAAGCCGGCAATCGGCAACACCGAGCCCATCGCCTTGAAGGCGAAGACGAAGCCGTCCGTAATGTGCTCCGGACATACGTCGAGCATCTTGCGGGGGCCTTCGGCGGCCAGCGTGGCCAGCATCATCAGCACCGCCGCAACCCCGCCAACCAGCGCTGCGGCATCGCCGCCCTTGAGTTCGGGCAGGCCGCTGCCCATCTTGGGCACCACCATCACCGCTACCACCGCCAGGAACGCGAGCGGCGTCACCACGGCAAAGCACTTCGACCACTTGACCCGGCGCAACGCCACCATGGCCAGGCTTCGCTCGATATTGGAATCGGTGGCCAACGGCTCGTCGTGCTCGGTGCCGCGCGCGATCTCGGCCTTGTCGAAGGTGCCGGACTGCTCGAAGCGCTCGTCGGCGCCGCTTGCGCGGGCTTGCCAGTTGGTCAGCAGGCTGCCGCTGGCCGGCACGATGTGCTTGCGCATCGACAGGTACGCCAGCGTCAGCGCGATGACGCCGGTAATGATCGACAGCACCAGCGCACGGTCGGCCACCACCACCGCACTGACCGCCGCGCCGGCGGCTTTGGCGCTGATGCCCGGCGCCACGCCGATCACATAGTCCGACGACAACGCCATGCCCTGCCCGGCTATGGCAATGGCCATGGCACCGGCCAGCGGCGGCAGTCCGGCGGCGATCGCGGCCGGCAGCAGGATGGCGGAAACCAGCGGCACCGCCGGCGTGGGCCAGAAAAACAGCGAAATCACATAGGTAATGCCAGCCAGGATAAAGAAGGCGGAATGGCCGTTCTTCATCACCAGCCGGAACGGCTCAACCATCCGGATATCCGAGCGCAGCGTCTTCAGCGAATTGAGCAGCGCTGTCATGAAGGCGATGACCAGGAAGATGTTGAACAACTCCTTGGCCGCCACCAGGCTTGCCGAAAATATCCCTCCCAGCGCGGAGACCGGGCTGCCGGTCAGCGCGAACACCACCAGGAACGTACCCAGAATCGACGGTACGACCACGTTGGCCCGCAGGATCATGGTCAGGACGATCACCGCCACGCCCAATAGGTAGATCCAGTGTGCCGCGCCAATCACCACTTCGTGTTGCATGAATTCCCCTTGGATCTTTGTCTGTAGAGACCATCGTGTCTGGAGCTATGGCTGCCCCATGAACGTATACTATATTCTTAACTTAGATCAAAACAAGCAGAATCTTCTTGGGGTAGGGAATCCCCCCAAATCGGTGCAAACCCTTATATTTCCGCGCCATAAGCGGGATTCCAGGCACCTTTTGGGAGCTGGATGTTAGTTGAGAACCCAGAATGGATGCCTTCTTTCTGCAAATTATGTAGACTGTATACCGTTAAAGACAGGCAGCAGCTTCCTACCGATCGATTACGCAGGCATCACACAAGACATACATGACGATTTCCACCCTCCTTCCCGCCGGCGTAACGGCCTGGCAATTTGGCATGATGGGCGCCCTGATCCTGGTGGGCGCCTGCCTGCAGGGCGTAGGCGGGATCGGCTTCTCCATGGTGTCGGCGCCGGTCGCGGTGCTGTTCTTCCCGCAACTGGCGCCCGGCCCCCTGCTCGCCATGGGTGGCCTCGTCTCCTTGCTTGGTGCACTACGCGAGTTCCGTGCCATTGCCTGGCGCACGGCGGGCAATGCCCTTCTGGGCCGCGCCGCAGGCACGGTGGTGGCAGTGGCTGCGATGACGCAATTGCCGGCGGAACTGCTGGCGTTGGTGTTCGCGCTGTCGATCCTGGCCGCGGTGGCGCTCAGCCTGCTGGGCTGGCGGGTGCAGGCTTCCGGACTGAATATGGCCTTCGCCGGCGCGGCCTCCGGCTTCATGGGCACGGTCACCTCGGCCGGCGCCCCGCCCTTTGCCATCGTCATGCAGCATCTGCCGCCGCCGCAGTTGCGCGCCACCATTGGCTGCATCCTTTGCGCCGGTGCGGCCTTCTCGCTGGCCATGCTGTCCGCCGCCGGCCGCTTTGGGCTGAGCGACCTCTGGCTCAGCCTGAGCCTGTCGCCCATGCTGCTGGTCGGCTTTGCCGTCTCGAACCGCCTCAAGAACCGCTTCTCGGCCAAGGCCGTGCGCAAGCTGCTGCTGGCGCTCTGCACCGCCGGCGCGATCGGCGTGCTGGTCAAGCTCGCCCTGCCCGCCTGAAACCCCGCGCCCGAAATCTCCCATCCTCTCCCGCTAATCCAGGAAACACACCATGTTGCATATCACCGACGAGATGATCGACCGCCACGTCAGCGCCGCCGACGCCCAGCAAGTGATGCTGGACGCCTTCCGCAGCTTTGGCGAAGGCAAGGCCGCCATGCAGGAGCGCATCCGCACCGAGGCGGGCGGCGTCAAGCTGTCCACGCTCGGGGCGGTGATTCCCGAGCAGCAGGTGGCGGGCGCCAAGGTCTACACCACCATCAAGGGGCAGTTTTCCTTTGTCATCCTGATTTTCTCGACGGAGGACGGCCGGCCGCTGGCCTCCTTCGATGCAGGCGCCATTACCCGGCTGCGCACCGCGGCCTGCTCGGTGCTGGCCGCCCGCCACCTGGCCCGGCCGGACGCGGCAGTGCTCGCGCTGTTCGGCGCCGGCACGCAAGGCGTGCAACATGCCCGCCAACTGGCCGCCACCCTGCCGCTCAAGCGCATCCTGCTGTCCGACCCGTATGCGGATGCCGCCACGCCCGAACGCCTGGCGCAGTGGTGCGGCATCCCCGTCGCCTTCGCTGAACCGGACCAGGCTGTGGCGCAAGCCGACATCGTGGTCACCGCGTCACGCTCCACCACGCCGCTGTTCTCCGGCCAGGCGCTCAAACCCGGCGCCTTTGTCGCGGCGATCGGATCGAGCCTGCCGCACACCCGCGAACTGGACGATGTGGCGCTCTCGCGCGCCAGCAAGCTAGTGGTGGAATGGCGCCCGCAATCGATGCGCGAAGCCGGCGATATCGTGCTGGCCGACCCCGCCGCGCTGCCCGCCGACAAGGTCGTCGAACTGGCCGATGTGGTCACCGGCCGCGTGCAACCACGCGGCAGCAACGCCGACATCCTGATCTACAAGTCGGTGGGGGTCGGTCTGGAAGACGTGGCGCTGGCGGGCTTCGCCTACAGGCAGATCGCCGCGGCGGGTGAAGCCAGAGCCGCGTGAGCGCGAGGCCGGATGCGCGATCGCTCGCCTTGGCAAGTTTGGCCCAAAAAGCTCTTTCGCAAAACTGCAGATAGTATACAATATTCACATGGATCCCGGATTTGGCTGGTTTCTGCGGCCGAGACCTCCGGACCACGCCACGCCGTCCCCCAACCTTGAACTCGCTGCCCACAGGAGCCCCCAAATGGCCGAACTGATGAACCGTGATGATTTCCGTGCCGCCCTTGAAAACGCCATCAAGGGCAAGAGCGCCAACAAGGCCCCCTTCAGCGT
>NZ_JBFTLX010000403.1:0-4094 GCF_056396665.1 Cupriavidus sp. 05T313
GCCGAGCCCACCTTCTATGTGGGATCGCGCGGGCACCACGCCGATATCGGCGGCACCACGCCGGGCTCGATGCCGCCGTTCTCGACGCGCATCGAAGAGGAGGGCGTGCAGATCCAGAACTTCAAGCTGGTCGAGGCAGGCCGGCTTCGCGAGGGCGAGATGCTGGCCCTGCTGCGCAGCGGCGAATATCCGTCGCGCAATCCGCAGCAGAACATGGCCGACCTGCGCGCGCAGGTGGCGGCCAACGAGAAGGGGGCGCAGGAACTGCGCCGCATGGTGGACGAGTTCGGGCTCGACGTGGTGCAGGCCTATATGCGCCATGTGCAGGACAACGCCGAGGAATCGGTGCGGCGGGTCATCACGCGGCTGCGCGACGGCGAGTTTACGCTGCCGCTGGACAACGGCGCGCAGATCCGCGTGTCGGTGCGGGTGGATGCCGCCGCGCGCAGCGCCGTGATCGACTTCACCGGCACCAGTGCCCAGCAGGCCAATAACTTCAATGCGCCGCGCGCGGTGTGCATGGCGGCCGTGCTTTATGTCTTCCGTACGCTGGTGCAGGACGATATCCCGCTCAACGCCGGCTGCCTGAAACCCCTGCAGGTGGTCATTCCGCCGGGCTCGATGCTCAATCCCAATCCGCCGGCTTCGGTGGTGGCGGGCAATGTGGAAACCTCCACCTGTATCACCAATGCGCTGTACGGCGCGCTGGGGCTGATGGCGGCGGGGCAGTGCACGATGAACAATTTCACGTTCGGCAACGCGCGCTACCAGTACTACGAGACCATCTCGGGCGGCAGCGGCGCGGGCGGGTTCCATGACGAGACCGGCCAGCTGGCGGGYGGCTTCCACGGCAGCAGCGTGGTGCAGACCCATATGACCAACTCGCGCCTGACCGACCCGGAAGTGCTGGAGTTCCGCTTCCCGGTCCGGCTGGAGGGCTACCGCATCCGCGAGGGTTCGGGCGGCGCCGGCCGCTGGAAGGGCGGCAACGGCGGCGTGCGCCGGGTGCGTTTCCTGGAGCCGATGACCGCCAGCATCCTGTCCAACGGTCGCCACCATGGTGCCTTCGGCATGGCCGGGGGGCAGGCCGGCGCGCCGGGTATCAACCGGGTGGTGCGGGCCGATGGCCGCATCGAGCCGCTGGACCATATCGGCCAGGCGGAGATGCAGCCGGGGGATGTGTTCGAGATCCACACCCCGGGCGGCGGCGGCTTTGGCGGCGGCGCTGCCTGAGGGGGCGAGCGATGAGCGTGCTTGTAACCGGCTTCCAACCCTTCGGTGCCGACAGCATCAACGCATCGTGGGAAGTGGCGCGGGCCCTGGACGGGGTGTGCATCGGGAATGCGCGCTCGGTTGCGCGCATTCCCGACAATGCGGCCACTAGCCCATCGACCGGCTTTTCCACCCTGCCGATCGAGCGGATGGCCGCCGCGCTGCCTCCGGGATCGCACGCCGCTATCGGTTACGGCGCCCTTCATTGAATCTATAGTCGTGCCCTTTGCCGTACGCGGCGCTTTTTTCAGGAGATATCCCCATGTTTGTGAAGCAATGGCTGGCCGCGTGTGCCGCGTTCGCGACCTTGTGCGCGCCCGCGCTCGCTGCCGATTTCCCCACCAAGCCGGTGGTGATCGTGGTGCCTTACGCGGCCGGTGGCGCCGCCGATTTCGTCGCCCGCACCGTTGCCGCGAAGCTGTCGACGCGGTTGAAGCAGCCGGTGGTGGTGGAGAACGTCGGCGGCGCCAGCGGCACCATTGGCGCCGCCAAGGTGGTGGCAGCCGCGCCGGATGGCTATACGCTGCTGCTGGGCTCCGGCAGCGAAGTGTCGATCGCACGCCTGACCAATCCGAAGATCCGCTACGACGGCCAGCGCGACCTTGCGCCGGTGGCGCTGGTCGGCACCCAGCCCCTGGTCCTGGTCGGCAGCAACAGTCTGTCCGCGCGCACCATGGACGAGGTGCTGGCGCTGGCCCGGGCCAACCCCGGCAAGCTGAACTACGGCACTGCCGGCGTCGGCACGCCCCAGCACCTGATGGGCGAACTGATCAATCTCGATGCCAAGGTGAAACTGTTCCACGTGCCCTACAAGGGCGCGGCTCCCATCATCAACGATCTGCTGGGCAAGCAACTGGACCTGGCGGTGGTGACCTTGTCCGGCGCCCAGGCCCATGTGAAGTCCGGCGGCATGCGCGCCATCGCGCTCAGTGAAAAGCGCCGCGCCGCTGCGATGCCGCAGGTGCCCACGGTCAGCGAAACGCGCGGGCTGGAATCGGTCGACATGGGCGTCTGGTCGGGCCTGTTGGCGCCGGCAAAGACGCCGCCGGAAGTGGTCGATCTGCTGAACCGCGAAGTCGGCCAGGTGCTGCGCCAGCCCGATGTGCAGGCGCGCCTGACCGAGGCCGGCTACCGGATCGTCGGCGGCAGCCCCGCATCGTTTGCCGAGTTCATCTCCGCGGAAACGGATAAGTACCGCCGCATCGTGCAGGCGGCTGGCATCCAGGCCGAGTGACAGCACGCCGGGGGCGGGCGCGGCACTGCGCGCGGCCCCGGGAAATTAACGGGTAACGGGTAACGGGTAACGGGTAACGCGCCGGCGCGTGCTCCGCCGGCAATGTCACTTGCCTATCCTGGCGGGTGCAGCCCCAACCTCGCGCCTACCGCTCCCCGATCCACCTCGCCACCGCCTGCACTACCTGCGGCTCGATGCCGTTGAAGCCGTGATACGCCATGGCTTCGCAAGGGTCGCCCACGTTGTTGCCGCCATCGAACTGGATCAGGCCGGCCTTGGGCGTCTTGGCGAGCTTGTCCATCAGTCCCTGTACGTCGCTGAACGGGCAGAGCTTGCAGCCGTCCTGCTCGTGGTGCACGACCAGCACGGGCACCTTGATCTTGCCGAGGTCCATCGCCGGCACCGGGCGGCCGCGTTCCTCGCGAAGGATGGTGGAGGTCAGCACGATGCCGTCGGGGCCGCCGCCGTCCGCGAGCCGGATGGCGATGGCGGCCACCGACTGCGTACCGCGGCTGGTGCCGGCCAGCCATACGGGCAGGCTGGTATGGCCGCGCATCCAGGCGATCACGGCCCTGGCGTCCTCGGCATGCTCGGCGGACTGGCGGAAGCCGTTCAGGAAGGGGGAGGTCAGGTGGTCGCTGGGTGCGTCGATGACCGCAACTGCCAGCCCGTTGTCGACGAAGAGCTGGCGTGCGCGCACCAGGAAGTTGCCGGCACCCCAGCCCAGGCTGCCATTGGGATAAATCTGCAGGCCGCCGTGGCCGCCCGCGTAGAGGATCACGGCGGCCTTGGGCTGCGCGGGCGCGAGGTAGAGGAAGCGCTGCGTCACGCCGGGACGGGTCGGGATATCGACGACCTGTGCCGGCGCCGGCTGTGCCCGCGCCACCAGCGCGCAGAGCAGCAGGGTGGCGCAGAATGCGGCTTGACGCAGCAATCCCATCGGCATGTTTGCGTGGCGGCGGGGCATGGGCTGGGTCTCCGGTTTCTGTTTGCTTTCCGTTTGCTTGCTGTTTGTCCCCCGGCAACCTATGCCGCGGCCCTGACCCGGTACACGCAGCGGCGCGCATCGCTGAGCAGGTGTTCCTCGCGCGTGACCGTCGCCTCGCTGCCGGCGACTTCCTGGAAGATCCGCAGCTCGGCCCGGCAGAATCCCTGGCAGGTCCGCGCCGCGGCGCAGATCGGGCAATGGTCTTCGATCAGCAGCCAGTCCGCCCCGTCCTGCTCCAGGCGTGCCATATAGCCTTCGGCCTGGCGTAGCGCGGCAAGGGTCGCCAGCCGCTGCGCGAGCTGCTCCTGGCCGGCGACGGCGGCAAGGTATTGCTGGCGGGTTTCCGCTTCGCGCTGGCCGATCAGCTTGTCCAGCCCTTCCTCCCCGAACAACTGCCGCACCGAGCCGATCAACTGGATGGTGAGCTGCGCATGGGTATCGGGAAAGCGCCCGTGGCCGCTGGCAGTCAGGGTCCAGTCCTGGCGCGGCCGTCCGGCACCGCTGGCGCTTTGCTGGCGGCCTTCGATCAGTCCGGCGGCGAGCAGCTTCTGCACCTGCTGGCGCGCGGCTTCCGCGGTACCGCCGAGCGCCTGCGCGATC
>NZ_JBFTLX010000404.1:0-4017 GCF_056396665.1 Cupriavidus sp. 05T313
CTGCCTATAGTGGGAAGTGCCTTTGCGCTATCCGCCATTGCGGATACGTCACGCTTCATGCCCCCCGTATCCACTTCGACCGAACCAGCCAGGAGAATGCCGTGAACGACCTCAGATCCGCCCTGTCCGCGCACCGTGCCACGCTACAGCACGACATCAACGTCTTGCTGGCCGATGTGCAGGCATTGCTACGCGACACCGCCGCCCTGACCGGCGAGCAAGCCGGCCAGGCCCGTGAGCAGTTCAAGGCACAGCTGGAGGCGCTTCAGCTACGCCTGCGGGATCTGCAGGCGCAAGGCCGCGACCAGGTCCGCGACTGGGCCGACGCCGGCGAGGAGTACGTGCATGCGCACCCATGGCGCACCCTTGGCGCCACCGCGGCCGTTGCCGCCGCCTGCGGGGCGCTGTTCGCCCTGGCGCTCGCCCGCCGGAACTGAGCACGGATCGCCGGGGCTGATCGCAGCATGGCGCTTTTGGAGCCCCGCCATCACCGCTGGCTCGATATCGGGCTCCTCTCGCTCTCCGCAGTCACGCTGAGCGCGGGTTCGCTGCTGTACTGGTTCGAATCGGTCGCGCACGCGCGCGCCGTGTGGCTGACAGGCGTCGTGCCGGTGCTGATCTCGCTGGCAGCCAGCACCATCCTGGCGGCATGGCGCCGCCAGGCCGGCGTGGACATCCTTGCGCTGCTGGCGATCGGCTTCGCATGGTGGCTCGGCGAGCACTTTGCCGCGGCTGTGATCAGCCTGATGCTGGCCAGCGGGCGCGCGCTGGAGAGCTACGCGGAAACGCGCGCCGCAAGCGAGATGAGCGCGCTGCTGCGCCACGCCCCGCGCGAGGCCAGCCGTTACGAAAACGGGGAATGGCGGCCGGTGCCGCTGGACCTCGTGCGTCCGGGCGACCGCTTGCTGGTACGCGCCGGCGAAGTGGCGCCTGCCGACGGGACGCTGATCCAGTCCGCCGACCTGGACGAATCCACCCTCACCGGCGAGGCCATGCCGCAGCGCCGCGCGCCGGGCGAGCCCCTGCGCAGCGGCGTGGTCAACGCCGGCGCGCCGTTCGAGATGCTCGCGGGCGCCACGGCGGCGCAAAGCACCTATTCGGGCATCGTCCGCCTTGTCATGGAGGCCCGGCAAAGCCGCAGCCCGTCGACGCGCATGGCCGACCGCTATGCCCTGCTGCTGGTGCCGCTGGCGCTGGCCGTGGCGGGCGCCGCCTGGTTCTTGACCGGCGATGCGCGCCGGGCCCTCGCGGTGCTGGTGGTGGCGACGCCCTGCCCGCTGATCCTGGCAGTGCCGGTGGCCATCGTCTGCGGCATGTCGCGCAGCGCCAGCCGCGGCATCCTGGTCAAGAGCGGCGCCGCGCTCGAAAGGCTGGCGCAGGGCCGCGTATTGTTCTTCGACAAGACGGGCACGCTGACCGCCGGCCAGGCCCGCGTCTCGGCCATTGAGGCAGCGCCGGGAGACGCGCCCGATGAAGTACTTCGCCTGGCTGCCTCGCTGGCACAGGCATCGGTGCATGTGAGTTCGCGCGCACTGGTCGCCGCAGCCCGCGAACGCGGGCTGGCACTGGCGCTGCCGGCCAAGGTCGGCGAGGAACCCGGCGCCGGACTGAGCGGCATCGTCGACGGCCACGCCGTCACCCTGGGCTCGCTGGCACATGTGGCCAGGGCAACCGTGCCCAAGCCGTGGAGCACGGCCTTGCTGCGGCGCCTGAGCCATGAAGGTGCGTCGGCCGTCTTCCTTGGCGTCGATGGCGCCATGCGCGGCGCGCTGCAACTCGCGGACCAGATCCGGCTCGACACGCCCCGCGCGCTCAGGCTGCTCAGGCAGGCCGGCATCCGGCGCATGGTGATGCTGACCGGCGATCGCGACGACGTTGCGCAGATGACCGGCGCGATGCTGGGCGTGACGGAAGTGCGCGCCCAGCAAACGCCGGCGCAAAAGCTCGAGGCGATCCGCGAGGCGCAGCGCCACGACACGGTCATCATGATCGGCGACGGCGTCAACGACGCCCCCGCGCTGGCTGCCGCCGACGTCGGCGTGGCAATGGGCGCCGCGGGCGCCGCCGCGTCGGCGCAGGCGGCTGACATCGTCCTGCTGGTCGACCGCCTGGACCGCCTGGCTGAAGCCATCCAGATCGCCAGGCGCGCGCGCCGTATCGCCGTGCAGAGCGTAGTGGCAGGCATGGCGCTTTCCCTGGCGGCCATGATCGCAGCCGCCTTCGGCTACCTGCCGCCGCTTGCGGGGGCGCTGCTGCAGGAGGCGATCGACGTCGCCGTGATTCTGAACGCACTGCGGGCCCGCAAGGCGGGACCGGACTGGCTGCCCGCGCAGCTCTCCCGGGCCGAAACCGCGAAACTGAAGACCGAGCACGCCGAACTGGGGCAGGTGCTCGACCAGGTGAGATCGATGGCGGATCGCGTTGCCAGCCTCCCCGGTGGCGTCGCCGCCCTGGAACTCGCGCATCTCAACCAGGCACTGCGCCAGCAATTGCTCGCGCATGAGCGGCATGACGACGCCGACCTCTATCCGGAACTGGCGCAACGGCTTGGCGGCAGGGACCCGCTGGCCGCGCTGAGCGGCGGGCACCGCGAGATCTTCCGCCTGGTGGGCCTGCTGGAACGCATCGCCGCCGACCAGCCCGCGGACGGGATCGACCTGGAAAGCGCGCAGGAAGTCCGGCGCCTGTTGTATGAGCTGAATGCGATCCTGCGCCTGCATTTCGCGCAGGAGGACGAGTTGTATCACGCGCTGGGCGACGCCTGACGGACTGCCCGCCGGCGCGCCCAGCCTTGCGCGTCATTGCGCTGGATCAAGCGGCAAGCCGCGCCACCGGCAATACTGGAGACACCGGCCCGCGGTTGACATAGGCGGGCAGACTCAGACACGGACCGACTCCATCATGGCTGGCAAACTTATCCCCGGCTCGCTCGCGGCAGCGGCGCTGGCTGGGCTCATCGGTACCGCACTGCCCGTGCATGCGGCGCAGCCGAATCCTGAAGCCCTGCCCCAGGTACTGCAGATCAATGGGATCGCCTATGTGTCCGGCGGTGTCGGCGAGGACGAGGCAAAGGCCATGCGCGCGGTGGCCGGCCGCTTCAATGTGCGGCTTGGCTTCTACAACGCGAAGGGCGGCGAGGCATTGTCCGACGTCACGGTATCGCTCGTGGATGGCGACGGCAAGCGGCTCCTGCGGGTCGTTTCCAGCGGCCCCCTGCTTTATATGCAGGTACCGGCGGGTGCCTATACCGTGCGTGCCCAATATCAGGCCGACAGCCAGGCGCGCCGGTTCACGGCCGGACGGAATGCGGTCAGCTACACCTTCCGCCTGCGCATCAATGAAATGGAAGATGACTGGGTCTATTGCGAGTCGCGGTGTCCGCGGCCCAGCCTGCGATGAGACCGGCAGCATCGCGGTGTGCGCTCCTTGCGTCGATTGCGCGCGGCGGTTGCCGCAGATCAAAGCCGGCGCCAGCCATCTGGCTATATTGGAATCGTGCACTCGCCGGATCGCGCAGCCGCCTCGGCGAATCACATCTACCCTGCCGGGCTATCGAAAGGAGTTCACCGTGCAAGCCAATATCGGAACCGTTGACCGGACCCTCAGGATTGTCGCCGGCCTGGCCTTGATCGGCCTTGCCGTCACCGGCACGATCGGCGCGTGGGGATGGATCGGCGTGATTCCCGTCCTGACCGGACTCGTTCGCATCTGCCCGCTCTACAGCATGCTCGGCGYCAGGACCTGTCCGTCCGCGTGCGGAAAGCCCAACTGACGTGGCCACCAATCCCAATACGGAGACTCACATGACAGACCAGACCGACGCCCCCTTCGCGTTCTTCAGCGCCAATTGCGAAGCAGGCCTGCGCGCGCTGACATTGATGCAAGAGAGCCGCGAGCGTTTCCTTGAGATCCAGCTCGACGCCATCCGCCGGGACATCGAGACCACGCGCGAAGTCGGCGAGCAGCTTGCCAATGCCAGCAACTTCGCCGCCTTCGCCACGCTGCCCGTCACCATCC
>NZ_JBFTLX010000405.1:0-3994 GCF_056396665.1 Cupriavidus sp. 05T313
GATCAGGCGGATGCCGGCGGGGGCGAAGATGTCCATGGCGTGCGTCCATGAAGGCCGACCCCATGATGCCGAACATGTCGGTCACGCCGTTGGCGGCAAGGGTCTCGACGAAGGCTTCCGAGGGGGTCATGGCCTGCGGGCCGGCGGTGGCGGGCGCAGCGCTCGCGTTGAGGACTTCAGGGAGGTGTTCGCTCATGGTGTGTCTCCAGTCTATGTATCAAAACGGGACTATTTGTCCCGAAAAGTTCTTGTTGGCTGAAATGTAGGGTGCGGTTCGTCGAAGGTCAATAGGTAGTTACAATAAACGGGATGATTTGTACCTAAAATTGAAACTGCTCTATGATGACTCAAAGGCAGCACCGCGCGTGCGCATGCGCGCCACTGCCGTGACATGGCGCAGAGGAGACAGATGTGACGGATTTCGCGACAGACCCGATGACGGATGGACTGATGGATAGCGCGACGGATTTAGCAGTGGGCAAGCCGGACAGGATGGTCTCGGTGCGCAGCCTGTTTGGCATCGATTCCGGCCTGATGGTGCCGGCCTTCAGCGAGCGCGACGATCACGTCCCGGAAATCGACCAGGCCTACCGCTTCAACCCGGAAGTGACGCTGGCGATCCTGGCGGGATTCACCCGCGACCGCCGCGTGATGGTGCAGGGCATGCACGGCACCGGCAAGTCGACCCATATCGAACAGGTGGCGGCCCGGCTCAACTGGCCGTGCGTGCGGGTGAATCTCGACGGCCATATCAGCCGGCTCGACCTGGTCGGCAAGGACGCCATCGTGGTGCGCGACGGCCGCCAGATCACGGAATTCCAGGAAGGTATCGTGCCTTGGGCGCTGCAGCGTCCGGTGGCGCTGATCTTTGACGAATACGATGCGGGGCGCCCGGATGTGATGTTTGTGATCCAGCGCATGCTGGAGCGCGACGGCAAGTTCACACTGCTGGACCAGAACCGCGTGATCCACCCCCATCCCGCCTTCCGCCTGTTCGCCACCACCAACACCGTGGGACTGGGCAACCTGAACGGCCTGTATCACGGCACCCAGATGCTGAACCACGCGCAGATGGACCGCTGGAACGTGGTGGCAACGCTCAACTACCTGCCGCGCGCGGAGGAGGCCGGCATCGTGCTCGCCCGCGTGCCGGAACTGGCCGGCGATGCCGGGCGCGCGCTGATCGAATCGATGGTCAGCGTGGCCGAACTCACGCGCAAGGGCTTTGCCACCGGCGACCTGTCCACGCTGATGTCGCCGCGCACGGTGATCAGCTGGGCGGAGAACTGCCAGATCTTCCGCGACCCGGCGCTGGCCTTCCGGCTGAGTTTCCTGAACAAATGCGATGACGCCGAGCGCCCCATCGTGRCCGAGTACTTCCAGCGCTGCTTTGGCCGGGAGCTGGAGGCGGCGCCCGACGGCGCGCCGGAGCCGCGCTGATGATCACGGACCGGCAGGCTGCCCGCCGCAGCCAGCAGCGCGAGGCGCTATGCGCGGCGGCCGTGCGCGCCCTCACCGGCGATGCCGCGCTGCACTATCGCGACGGCCGCCTGTGCCGCCACCTGCGGCCGCTGCCGCTGCATGCGCCGCATCTGCGCACCCGGGCGGAGGACGATTTCATCTCCCAGCGCGGCGCGGCGGACGGCGCGGCCTTGCGCATCGCGCACTCCGATGCCGATCTGCACCGGCATTCATGTCCCGCCGATCCCATCGAGCGGCTGGTGTTCGAGCTGCTGGAACAGTTGCGCTGCGAATCGCTGCTGCCCGCCGGCATGCCCGGCCTGGCGCAGAACCTGCGCCACCGTTTCGAGGACTGGTCCCGCGCTTTCTACCGCGCGGGCCTGGCCGAAAGCCATCTGGGCATCCTGCTGTACACGGTGGCGCAGATCGCGTGGTCGCGCCTGTCCGGCTGGCCCGTGCTGGAAGACACCGAGGACCTGATCGAAGCCACGCGCGCGGCTATCGTGCCGGTGCTGGGCGTGTCGCTTGCCGGCTTGCGCCGGCATCGCGCGGAGCAGGGCGCGTTCGCCGTGCACGCGCTGGAGATGGCGAGGCTGGTTGGCGAGATGCTGCAGGCGGAGCGCGCTGGCCGGGCACAGGACGATGCCGGCGATCAGGAGGACGAGGAAGYCGCCCGCGTGGCGTTCTCGCTGGCGCTCGGTTTCGAGGACGACGAGTACGAGGCAATGGCGGTCGCGGCCACCGGCAACAGCCGTGTGCTGCATGGTTCGGAGCAGGGCTACCGCGCCTACACCACGCGTTATGACCGCGAGATATCGCCGGGATCGCTGGTCCGCAAGGCGCTGCTGGCCGAGTACCGCGAACGCCTCGACCGGCGCATCGCCGAACAGGGCATCAACGTGGCGCGGCTGGCGCGCGCGCTGGCGGCATCGCTTGCCGTGCCGCAGCGCGACGGCTGGTCCTTCGGCGAAGAGGAAGGCCGCATCGACGGCCGCCGGCTCGCGCAACTGGTCAGTTCGCCGGCCGAGCGCCGGCTGTTCCGGCAGGAGCGGCACAAGCTGCAGGCGGACTGCGCGGTGAGCTTCCTGATCGATTGCTCGGGCTCGATGAAAGCGCACATCGAACGGGTCGCGACGATGGTCGACATCCTCGCGCGCGCGCTCGACCAGGCCGGCGTCGCCAGCGAGGTGCTGGGCTTCACCACCGGGGCGTGGAACGGCGGCCGCGCCCGGCTCGACTGGCTGGCCCGAGGCCGGCCAGCGCATCCGGGCCGGCTGAACGAAACCTGCCATATGGTGTTCAAGGATGCCGCCACAAACTGGCGGCGCGCACGCACCGATATCGCCGCGCTGCTCAAGGCCGATCTGTTCCGCGAAGGCGTGGACGGCGAGGCCGTCGACTGGGCCTGCGCGCGGCTGCTCGCCCGGGCGGAGTCCCGGCGGATACTGATCGTGATATCCGACGGCAGCCCGATGGACACGGCAACGGGGCAGGCCAACGATGCCTTTTACCTGGACAACCACCTGAAGGAAGTGGTGGCGCGGCATGAGACGCTGCGGGATGTGGAGGTACTGGGGCTTGGGGTGGGGCTGGACCTGAGTCCTTACTACCGGCGCTGCCTGGCGCTGGACTTGTCGGTGCCGCCGGATATGCCGGTGTTCGCGGAGATTGTGCGGTGGATCGGGGGGAGGCGGTGAGCATCCCTCTCACCGCCGCCGGACCATTCATTGCATTCATTGCATTCATTGCATATGTAGCTCAGGTAACGTCCGGGCTTGCATCGATAGCCAAACCCGGCTCTGTACGCTGGCGGGAGGGTCCCCTTAATTCGACTTCACAGCCGGCGGTGGCGTCCATTTGCCGGTCAGCGCGGCCGCCTCCGGCCAATAGGCTCGCACATACAACGAAAAATCCTCGCTTTTCGGTGCTGGCAACCAGTTGCTCTCCTTGTCGGCGCCTGGCGAATCAGCCTGGACATAGAGCGTCAGAGAGCCGTCGGCGTTGTACTTCAGGTTCTTGTTCTTCGTACCGATCGAGTAGCGCTTCAGTGCATTTTCGGAGAAGAAATGATGCTGATTGTAGAGGGTGAGCGACCAGAAGCCCTTTACCGGCGGCTCGGCGCCTTTGGCGAAGGTAACGGTGTACTTGTTGGCACCGTTCAGGCGACCACCGGCGGCATCGAGATCCTGATAGAAGTACTTGGTCTCGTTCTGCTTATTGACGAAGATATTGGACTTGGCCGCCGCGGTGCGGCTGAAATAGTCGGTGCCGAAGCTCGCGCCATTGCTGATGGTGCTCCAGTGATCGGGCAATTGCAGGCCGTAGTTGCGGAACTGGAAGAGCGGGTCCACGATCTCGCTGTCCGCCTGTGCGGATGCCTTGATCAGCACGTCCTTGATATGGGGATCCTTGGCCGCGGCTTCCGCGAGCGCGAGGGCTTCGGCGTATCGGGCTTGTTCGCCCGGGAGCGGCCGCGCGTCCTTCAACACCACCGGCAGCGTGTCCCAGAACTTTTCCGGCACCACCCATTTGG
>NZ_JBFTLX010000406.1:0-3982 GCF_056396665.1 Cupriavidus sp. 05T313
GCGCATGATCCTGATGCTCAAGAAGAAGGGCTACACGGTGGTGATGGTGGAGCAGAACTTCCGCTTCGCCGCGCCGCTGGCCGATCGCTTTTATGTGATGGAACACGGCACCATCGTCGAGCGCTTCGCGGCCGCGGAGCTGCAGGCCAGGATGCCGGTGCTGAACGAGTTGCTGGGGGTGTGAGGAACGCTTTATGACGATACTGAATTTTCCCCTTCCCGCCTTGCTGTCCCAGTTGCTGCTGGGGCTGGTCAACGGTGCTTTCTACGCGATGCTGAGCCTTGGCCTGGCGGTCATCTTCGGGCTGCTCAACGTCATCAACTTTGCCCATGGGGCGCTGTTCATGCTCGGCGCGGTGCTGGCCTGGATGGGCATGAGCTACCTCGGGCTCGGCTACTGGGCGATGCTTGTGCTCTCGCCGCTGGCGGTGGCGCTGATCGGGATCGTGATCGAGCGCACGATGCTGCGCTGGATCTACAAGCTCGACCATATCTACGGTTTGCTCCTGACGCTGGGCATCACGCTGGTGATCGAGGGCATCTTCCGTTCGGTCTACGGTGTGTCCGGGCTGCCGTACTCGGCACCGGAGTCACTGGGTGGTGCCACCAACCTGGGCTTCATGATGCTGCCCAACTACCGCGCCTGGGTGGTGGCCGCTTCGCTGGTGGTGTGCTTCTCCACCTGGTACCTGATCGAGAAGACCAGGCTGGGCGCCTACCTGCGTGCGGGCACCGAGAATCCCAAGATAGTCGAGGCCTTCGGCGTCAACGTGCCGCTGATGGTGACGCTGACCTACGGCTTCGGGGTGGCGCTGGCGGCCTTTGCAGGCGTGCTGGCGGCGCCGGTGATTCAGATCTCGCCGCTGATGGGGCAGAACCTGATCATTATCGTGTTCGCCGTGGTGGTGATCGGCGGCATGGGCTCGATCATGGGTTCGATCCTGACCGGCCTTGGCCTGGGCGTGATCGAAGGGCTGACCAAGATGTTTTATCCCGAGGCTTCGGCCACGGTGGTGTTCCTCATCATGGCAATCGTACTGATGCTGCGCCCGTCGGGGCTGTTCGGGAGAGAGAGATGATGCATCAACCAACTGGCGCGGCGGTGGCCGCGGGCGAGGCAGGACAGGCAGGAAACGCAAGACAGGAGCGGGGCATGCAGAAGAAGCTGTGGTATGGATTGCTGCTGGTGGCGTTGATGCTGGCGCCGATGGCCGGGGCGTATCCGGTGTTTGTGCTCAAGGTGCTGTGCTTCGCGCTGTTCGCCTGCGCCTTCAACCTGCTGGTCGGGTATACCGGGCTGCTGTCGTTCGGCCATGCCGCCTTCTTTGGCGGCGCGGGCTATGCCGCCGGCCATGCCATGAAAGTGTGGGGCGTCACGCCGGAAGCTGGAATGGTGCTGGGGACGCTGGCCGGCGGCTTGATCGGCTACGTGGTGGGGACGCTGGCGATCCGGCGCCAGGGCATCTATTTCTCGATGATCACGCTGGCATTGGCGCAGATGCTGTTCTTTGTCTGCTTGCAAGCGCCAGCCACGGGCGGCGAGGATGGCCTGCAGGCCATCCCGCGCGGCAAGCTGTTCGGCGTACTGCCGCTGGCCGACGACCTGACGCTGTACTACGTGGCGCTGGCCGTCATCGTGGCCGCGTTTGCGCTGATCGTGCGTACGGTGCATTCCCCGTTTGGCCAGATCCTGAAGGCCATCAAGGAGAACGAACCGCGCACCGTCTCGCTAGGCTACGACACAGACCGCTTCAAGCTGATGGCGTTCGTGCTGTCCGCCGCGCTGTCAGGGCTGGCCGGGTCGATCAAGGCGCTGGTGCTGGGCTTTGCCACGCTGACCGACGTGCATTGGGCGATGTCGGGCTCGGTGATCCTGATGACGCTGGTGGGCGGGCTGGGCACGCTGTCAGGGCCGTTGGCCGGCGCCTTGGTTGTCGTGGCGCTGGAGACCAAGCTTGGCGCCATCGGCAGCTTCTTGGCTTCTGCCACGGGCATCGCGTGGTTCGGCTCGCTGGGGGAGTCGGTCACGATGGTGACGGGCGTCATCTTTATCGCTTGCGTCCTGCTGTTCCGCCGGGGCATTGTGGGCCAGCTTGCACTGATCGAGGGCAGGCGTATAGCTGGTCGATGGCTACGAGCACCGCGCTTGATCCCCAAACGGTCCAAAGTGGACCAGATAGGGGGAGCTTAATCCAGCTTGATTCGCGCGTCTCTTGCCAGTTGCCGATACTGTGCGATCTCGGCGCGCACGCGCTGGCGGAAATCCTCGGCGCGGCCATGTCCGACAAAAATAGCTCGTTCGGCGAGCGTATTCTGAAATTCCGGATTCTGCAGGACCGTCTGCAGTTCCACTCGCAGCCGCCCCAGGACATTCTGCGGAGTACCGCGAGGGGCGGCTATGCCGTACCAGAACGCGCCGCTCGACATGGTGACACCGACTTCAGAAAAGGTGGGAACTGCGCTGTACTGAGGCAACCGTGCCGCACTGCTGATTGCTAACGGTTTCAGCCGGCCGGCATCAATGAGCGGTTTGGCAACGGCAAAGGGATCGAGGCTCAGATCGATTTGTCCACCGATGACATCGGCAAGTACCTGCATGCTGCCTCGATAGGCTACAGGCGTCATGTCCACTTGGAAGGTAGAGGCAATCATCGCTCCCACAAGGTGGGGGGCCGTCCCTGGGCCTGTGGTGCCATACGTGACCGCGCCAGGCCGCGCGCGCGCTTGCGCCAGCAGGCTGGCGAACGACTCAATGGTGGCGTTCTCCGCGCGGGTCGATACGACAATGGAGGTCTCACCGACGATGGCGACAGGCGCCCACGTGTCCTCGGCCGCGATCGGCAGACGTGGCCGTAGGGCCGGCAGCATGGAGAAAGTGGTGGAACTGCCCAGGAGAAGCGTGTAGCCGTCAGGGGGTGCCTTTGCTACATGTTCCGCCCCTATCAGCGTGGACCCGCCGGGGCGGTTTTCAATGACCACCGGCTGCCCTAGCCTGAGCCGCAGCTTGTCTGCAATCATGCGCGCGATTGAATCGCTAAGCCCGCCCGGACTGAAGGGAACGACAAGGTGCACCGGGCGCTCAGGGAACGAATCCGCATGGGCGGGCGCATTGGTCAGGATGCCTCCGACCAGCAGGGCACAGATATAGAGTTGGCGCATGGAAGTGGGTAACAGCATCATCCGAATGTCGATTTGCCGTTTACCCTGCGGCCATGTTCACAACCATGCCGTCGGCGGCGAACTTGTCCCTCAGCGCCTGCGCCTTGAGTGGATCGACCCGATAATGACCACCTTGCCGGCATTCAGGCGGCGGATCTGCGTGGCCAGTGCCTCTACGGACGTCGTCGAACATTTTGTCAAGGGAAACATCATCAGGCTCTTGGGCGACATAACCAATTCTCATCGTTGCATATGCCTGTCCGGTCGCGCAATGGCGCGTCATCGATACACGTATCGATGATAGCGTCGCGCAGCCGTGACGTCACCCCGCTGCAGATTCCGATTGCCTGGGAGAAYGGGGGCTCATTCGACCACTATGACGGCTCCGGACCGCGCGCGACACGCTCGGCCGGCAACTGTCCGAGACAGAGCGGGCGCTCGGGCGAGCGCAGGCGGAGGCCACCCCGCCGGGCGCTGGCGACGAAAGCCAAGTTCAGGCCTGAGCGGCGTGGGAAGAGGGGGGTTGGACCACCGCGCCCTCCCGCTGGCGCGGATTTCCACTTCAGCCATTCCCGGAGCAACCTTGAAGTCCGCTTAGCCCCCGATTTCGCGCGCTCTCCTTCTTGCAGTTTTACCCCCTGGTAGTGCCTTCGCACGAGGCGGCCGTGGGACCCTCGCGGCCTCCACAATGCGGGGGCACGTGCCGTTCAAACCTTGGCGTGGGTGGCGGCCCATTGCGACGGGTTGACGTCGATGCTCAGCGGGCCGAAGCCGGAGCCGATCACGCCGACGTTGTTGAGCGTGTTCACGTTGATGCTTTGCA
>NZ_JBFTLX010000407.1:0-3945 GCF_056396665.1 Cupriavidus sp. 05T313
AATCCGGCTCGTCCGCGTAATAGGATAGGCGGCGGCGCTCAGGATCAGATCGATCTCGTAGCGCATGGCGTCGTCCGGTGTCGCGTGGTGGAGGATTTTGCGCACTTGCGCCTCGGCCTGCTGATGACGCTCGCTCAGCGCCAGCGCCCATGCCGCGGCAAGACGCAGGCGTGGATGCTTGTCCAGCTCGGACTCGGGCAGCCACTCGAGCCATTCGAGCACGGCTGACAAGTGGCCGCGGGTCGCCGCCTCGTGCAGGCAGCGTTGCGCCAGGCCATAGGCAGTCTCGCGCTGGCCGCTGGCAAAGGCGTGGCGCGCGGCAGCTTCGGTCATGCCATGATCGGCAAGCCAGTGCATGGCGCGATCGTGCAATCCGGCGAGCTCCTGCGCAGGCAGTTCCGTCAGCCGCGCGCGCAGCGCATCGCGTGCCATGGCGTGCATGCGGAACCACTCGCCCTTCTGGTCGGCGACGACGAACAGGGGCGTTTCCCGCATGAGGCGCTCCAGGCGATCCGGTGCATCCTCCATCGCCGTCACGGCGCGGCAAAGGTCGGCATGCAGCAGATCCGCGATCGAGATGCGCATGAGAAAGCCGGTATCCGCGTCGGTAAGCCGGGCGAGCAACTCGGTCACGAAGTGCTCGCGCATGCCGCCGGTGCTGTTTGCCAGGGCATCGATGGCGGCAACGGGATCGGGGGCGAGGGACATTGCCGAAAGCGCGAGCTGCAAGCCGAGCGGCCAGCCCTCGGTCACGTCATGCAGCCTCGCGCACGCGTCGGCTTCGACACTGGCGTCGAAGTGGCTGCCGATCAGTGCGATCGTCTCTTCCAGGCGGAAACGCAGCRTCCCGGCATCGACCTTCACGCACTGGYCATARGGGCCMAGSCGSTCGAYGACCGTGTCGAACCCGCYSCGSGCCGCCACCACGATGCGCAGGTTGGGYGGCAGGTTGTTGAGCASRTAGATCAACGCATCGCGGCTGGAWTCCGGCARYCGCTCGGCTTCATCGAGTATCAGRACGATATCGAGCGCAACGTGCGCAATCTCCGCCAGCCACGCGGTGAAGCCTTCCAGCGRCCCGCGGGACGATCCTTCCCCTTCCGGCAGGCTCTTGCCGAACGCCGGCCGCCCGCAGCCTGAGCGAATCGCGCTCGTCAGCCCCAGCAACAGGCGCCCGGGATCGTCGTGCTCATCCAGCGACACCCAGGCAACCGCGCTGCCGCGCATGATGTACTCGCGGTGCCACTGGATCAGCAGGGACGTCTTGCCGAAGCCGGCAGGCGCTTGCACGATGGTCACAGGCCGGTCGCGAAAGCGCTCGCCGTCCGAGCCCAGCCGGGAGCGCGCAAGAAGATGGCGCGGTGCGCGCGGTGGACTCGTCTTGAGCAGCAATTCCGATGCGGTCGCGCCAGCGCCGCTGGTTGGATTTGTCATCGAATGAAAGTAGACGCGGCAGTCTTCCCATGTTTGCATGCTGCGCGGCCGCGCGTGCCGTTGCATGTACATCCCGACGCACTGCGTGCCTGCGGCAGAACCGCATGTTTCCAGGCTGGCCGGATGGATTGAGGGGATCGGCAACCTAATGTCGCCGATTATAGACATGCCCGGCGCATTGCCAGCCCGCATCAGGGATTTCCCTGTATCCCACCCCCCCGCCACTGGGGGGAGCACCCCCAGGCCGCGCGCCTACTATTCCATCAACACAAGGACGCGCAAGCGGGGAATGCAATGCCGGCAATCAAGCGTGAAGCCGCGATGGCGCGGACGCGCCCGGACGCAAGTCTCGCACGGCTCCCGGCCGGGCTGGCATGGACCAGCGAAGCGAAGTAAACCGAATCAACGCCAAAACGATCAGAGACAGGAATCAACATGCCACATGCCATTCGAATCCATGAAACCGGCGGCCCCGAAGTGCTGCGCTGGGAAGAGGTCGCCGTGGGCGAACCCGGTCCCGGGCAGGTCCGCTTGCGCCATGAAGCGGTGGGCCTGAATTTCGCCGACACGTACTTTCGCTCGGGCCTGTACCCGATGCCCCTGCCGGCCGGCATGGGCGTCGAGGCCGCCGGCGTGGTCGAGGCCGTCGGCGCCGGCGTGACCCAGGTCGCGGTCGGCGATCGCGTCACCTATACCGGCTTTCTCAATACGCTGGGCGCGTACAGCACCGAGCGCCTGATCGCGGCCGCAGCACTGATCAAGCTGCCCGCCGGCATCGATTGCGCGACCGCCGCCGCCATGACCATGCGCGGCCTGACCTCCGCGTACCTGATGCGCCGCATCTACGCCTTCAAGCCCACCGACACCATCCTGCTGCACGCTGCCGCCGGTGGGGTCGGACTGATCGTCTCCCAGTGGGCAAAGCTGCTCGGTCTCACCGTGATCGGCACCGTGTCGAACGAGGCCAAGGCGGCCGTTGCCCGCGCCCACGGCTGTGACCACATCATTGACTACAGCCGCGAGGACGTGGCCGGGCGCGTGCGTGAACTGACCGACGGCGTCGGCGTGAATGTGGTGTTCGACAGCGTCGGCAAGGACACCTTCGACGCTTCGCTGGATTCGCTCAAGCGCCGCGGCCTGATGGTCTGCGTGGGCACGGCTTCCGGCCCGATCCCGCCCTTCAACCCGCAACTGCTGGCGATGAAGGGCTCGCTTTACCTGACCCGCCCCGCCCTGGCCGACTACATCGCCGACCCCGCCGAAAAGAACGAACTGGCCGGCGAACTGTTCGGCCATGTCGCGGCCGGGCGCATCCGGATCGAAATCAACCAGCGCTACGCCCTGCAGGACGCGGCGCAAGCCCACCGGGACCTGGAATCGCGCAAGACCACCGGCTCCTCGGTTTTCACGATCTAAGAGATCACCATGCGTATCGAACCACTCACCTGTGCCATCGGCGCCGAACTGGTTGGCATCAAGCTGGCCGACGCCATTCACGATGCCGGCCTGTTTGCGGAAATCCGTGCCGCGCTGCTCCGGCATCGCGTGCTGTTCCTGCGCGGCCAGGACATGACGCGCGCCGAACACGTTACCTTTGCCCGCCTTTTCGGCGAGCTGGAAGACCACCCGGTAGCCGGCAGCGACCCCGAACATCCGGGCCTGGTGCGGATCTACAAAAACCCGGACCAGCCGAACGACCGCTACGAAAACGCCTGGCACACCGACGCCACCTGGCGCGTGGCGCCGCCCTTCGGCTGCGTGCTGCGCTGCGTGGAGGGCCCGCCGGTAGGCGGCGATACCATGTGGGCAAACATGGTCCTGGCCTATGAGAACCTCCCCGAACACATCAAGAGCCAGATCGCGGACCTGCGTGCCCGCCACAGCATCGAGGCCAGCTTCGGCGCTGCCATGCCCCTCGAGAAACGCCTGGCATTGAAGGCACAGTATCCCGATGCCGAGCATCCGGTGGTGCGCACGCATCCCGAGACCGGCGAGAAGGTGCTGTTTGTCAACGCCTTCACGACGCACTTCACCAACTACCACACGCCGCAGCGCGTGCGCTTCGGCCAGGACGCCAATCCGGGCGCCGGCCTGCTGCTCAACTACCTGGTCAGCCAGGCCAATATCCCCGAGTACCAGGTGCGCTGGCGCTGGCAGCCAAACAGCGTGGCGATCTGGGACAACCGCTCGACCCAGCACTACGCCGTCATGGACTACCCCCCCTGCTATCGCAAGATGGAGCGCGCCGGGATCATTGGCGACATACCGTTTTAAGCGGCTAGAACAGACAGACCTGGCGCAATTGACTCTGCCCCAACCCGACAAGGACTAAACATGCAATTCCTCGACGATTCCCTGCACCCCGAAAACCAGGACAAAGTGGTCATCACCGTGGCGCCTTACGGCCCCGAGTGGATGCCGGCGGATTTCCCCGAAGACATTCCGGTGACGATGGAGGAACAGGTGCAAAAGGCCGTTGACTGCTACAACGCCGGTGCCACGGTGCTGCAC
>NZ_JBFTLX010000408.1:0-8209 GCF_056396665.1 Cupriavidus sp. 05T313
GTGGCGAGCAGGTCGCGCGCGCGGGCATACTCGCCACCCGCCTGATCCTGGGCGGTGAAGGCGTAGTACTGCAAGTCCAGCCAGAAATGATTCGCGCCTTCGGCGAAGGCCTGCTCGACGCGGTCGAGGAGTTCCGGCCACTGCTTTTGCAGCATCAGGCGCTTGAGCTGGGCGCGCAGTTCGGCGCGCGGCGCCACCAGGCGCGTCTTGCCGCCGTGCTCGTGCGGCGGGATCTCGGTCAACGTATCCCACCGTACGCAGCGCATCAGGCGGTAGGCCGCGAGGTAGCCCTGCGGTTGCTGGCGCAGGTACAGCGCCATCTGGCGCGCCCGATCCAGCAGATCGCGCGTCGAGGCCACCTCGCCCAAGGCTGGCAGGACCGAGGCGGCCGCCGGCCCGGATGGCGCATCCCCACCAGGGTTGCCGGCGGCCGACGGTGACTCGACCCGGCCCTCGAAGCGACGGATGAGCCCATCCAGCGCCGGGCGAGCCGGTTCCGGCCACTGCGCCGTGCGCTCGAGAATCAGCGCCAGTGCCGACAGGGTACGTTCCAGCTGCGCGCCGGCCAGGCCCGGCACCCGGTCGAGCCGGTCCGTGAACGTCGCGCCGGCCAGCCATTCGAGTGCCGCCTTGCGGCTCTCGGCCCGGGCGGGCAGCAGCCGGGCGCCAAAACGGTCGACCAGTGCCGACAGCAACTCGAAGCCAGCGGCGACCCCTTCGGCGCCATCGCGCCGCATGCGCCCGTAGACGTAATACACGGCAAGGCGCACGTCCTTGGCGGTCAGCTTGAGCAGCCGCTCGGCGGACTCGACAATCAGCGTGTCGTTCACGCCGGACAGCTTGGCCACCTCCTCCTTGATGGCGAGGAAGTCGTCGTCGTAGCCCGGATCGTCGCCGGCCGGAGCGTCGGGACGGATGGGTTGCAGCCATGGGTCCCAGCGCGCCTGTGTGGAGCGAGCGAGATCCGCAGGGGCACGCGCGCCGAAGAGCGCGTTGAGGAGCTTGTTGAACATGGTTTGTCGTTTGTCCCTGTCTATCTCTACTTGCGCAGGGCGGGTGTATCGCGGGCCGCCGCCAGCGGCTCCCGGCCCACGAAGATCCGCGTTGGCAGCACAAAGCCCCGCAGCGCCAGCATCTCCAGCGGCCCCTGCCCGACCTCGGTACGCATCAGGTAGCGCACCGGATAGGTCACGTCCGCCGCAACAGGCGCCTGGGCGCTGCGCGCCGTCAGGCTGTCGGGATCTTCGGCGAAGGTCCGACCGTGCGCATCGGCCCGGTTCTCGGCAGGGGCCTTCGGTGCGCCTGGCCCTTCTAGCGTTTCCGGCGCATCCAGCGCGTCCGGCCTCGCCTGCCACGTCAGCTGGTAGTTCGCGCTATCCACCGGTTCGACGTGCGCGCGCTCCAGCATCCGCACCAGGCCCCAGCGGCCGCCGAACTCGTAGCTCTTGCTGGTGCCGGCGCGCTCGGTCTGCCATTGCAGCCGGGTACCCGGGTCCTGCAGGTTGTTGCCCGGCCAGCGCATTGCCTGCCATGTCTCGCGCTGGTTGTAGTAGTGCAGCGTCTGCCCATCGAGCGTCAGCAGCGTGTCGGTCAGGCCCGGGGTGGGGATCGGCTTGAACTCGAAGCGGTACTGCGGCTCGCCCTGCGCCAGCAGGTGCGCCGCCATGCGCTGCAAGGTGTTGATCGCGTTGAGGAAGGCCGGATCGAAGGACTGCGCCTGCCCGCCGGTAGCTGCCGGCAGCCACTGATCGCCCTGCAGCTCGAGCACGCCCGCCAGCTGCGTGCCGAGGAAGGACCCGATCAAGCCGCTTTGCGGGCGCAGGAAGCGCGCCAGCTCGGCCAGCGAGGCATCGTTGGCGGTGTCCGCAAACGGATAGCGTCCGGAGAACGAGCGGCTCCATGTCATCGCGATGCTTTGGCGCCACGCGTCGTTCAAGCTCGCCTGCGCCGGTCGCAGCACCGTCTGCGTCGCCTGCGCGATGGGCCGCACGAACAGCGTCTCGCCCATGCCCGCCCACTGGCTGCCGAGGCTCGCCGCCATCAGTTGCGCATAGGCCTGGGTGTCGGCCAGTTCCGAGCCCTTGCCCTGGAACAGCGCCTGCGCCATCTGACGGGCCTGCGCATCGGCATCGGCGCTGTTGCCGACCTGCTGCAGGCGCAGGCGCAGTGCCGTCGCGCGGTCAAGGAACCGTTGCAGACTCAGGTCACCGCTGGTGCCCGCGCTGGCGCTGCCGGGCTGACCCTGCGCCACCAGCCGCAGCACCGGGCCAAAGGCCGCGCCCAGCGGCCCCGCCGCGTCCGGCTTCGCCACCTCGGGCCCCGCCGGCTTCTTGCCGAGCAGGTCCTGCGTCTTGGCCACCAGCGTATCGGACAGCGAGTCCTTGCGGGCGCCGGCGCCGCCCTGGTATTCGAGCGACTTCATCAGCGCGATGACGGGCGACTGGCGCGCGTCGGCCATCAGCTTGAGCTGCCCGATCGCAGCGGGCAGGGTCGGCGCGGCCTCCCATTGCAGGCTGTTCATGAAGCCCTGCCAATGCTCCGCGTAATCGGCGAAGTACTGCTCGGTCAGGGCCGCCTGCAGCGCTTCGGCCGAACGGCTCTCAGTCTGCTGCTGCTGCTGCTGCGGCTTGCCATCGGTCAGCACCCAGTCATTGGCGATCTCCGTGCGCTTGGCGGCCTGCTCGATCGCGGGGGCGACATAGCCCTCATAGGCCTGGCGGGTGAAGACCCCCGGCACGATGGCCGCGGCTCGCACCAGCCCCCGGGGATCGGCGCCGGCGGTCAGCGCGGCCAGGGTCTGGTCCGGATACTTGCTGCCAGCGTGCTCACCAAAGGCCTGGATCACGCCCCGATAGACGGTGTCCTCGGCATTGCGCTCGCCGATCACGGCCAGCAGCGTCTGACGGGCGCCGGCGACCAGTTCGGGCCGCGGCTCGATGTGTCCTGCCGGGTTGGCCTTCAAATGCTCCGCATAGAAGGTGAGCAAGCGCTCGGCAAGGTCCTGCCGCTCGCCCGGGGTCATCCGGGCATCGGTGGACCAGTGCTGCACCAGTTGCGGGGCCAGGAAAGCCGGCTCGGCGCGTTCGGGGTTGGCCAGCATCAAATAGGTCTTGAGCGCCTGGTGGCCGCTCAACGCCACCCGGTTGGTTACCGCATCCAGCACCGTGGTGCGCAGTTGCGCAAGATCCACCAGCGACGCCTCCAGATCCCGCTGCACGGGCGCGACCAGCAGCTCGCGGCTGGCCTGCGCGTAGGGCTTCCACAGCGCGGCGAGGATCGCCGGATCGCGATTCAGGCCAAAGCGGGTCGCAAGCGGCGCATGATGCTGGGTACGGTACTCGTAGCGCTCGATCTGCTGCTGCAAGGCAAGAAGCGCGCGCAGGCGGGCCGCCGGGTTGGGGGCCGACTGAAAGTCGTTCACGGATTGCCGGGCGGCGTGGATGTCCCGCCCGTTCAGAACGCTGGACACCAGCATGCCCGCGCCCCACAAGCCGATGGCCGTCAGGCACACGATGGCAGACACCGTGACCGGGTGCCAGCCAACGCGCCGTCCCGGATGGCGGCGGGCGGCTTCGCCCAGGTAATGCCAGAGCGGCAGGTCGATGCTGCTCTGCACGCTCGCGTCGCCGGCGACAGGCCGTGGATACGGCGCAAAGACGATACCGTCCACGGGGATGCGCCGGCGCTGCCGGCCCCCCAATCCGGCGATCCAGTCGGCGAGCGCTTTGCCGCGGGTGTCGAGCCGCTGGGAAAGCTCCCCCATATAGCGGTCGCGATTGCCCGCCATCAGTTGCGCGACCACGCGCTGCGCCAGCTGGTCGCGCAGCGTGCGCAACGCGTCATCGATGGCGTCCGCATCCGCCTGGCGCGGCAACTCGCAACTGATGACCGGCATGAGGCCGTGGGCCGCCGTTCTCGCCTCCGCCACATCGCGTCGTCGCCGGTGAGCAGCAGCCAGGGCTGGCGGTAGCGCCAGCGCCAACCGTGATGCACGTGAAGCGCGTCGCGTATAGTGGCCAGTCGCCCGGGACGCGCTGCCGGCGCGCCGCCTCCCGCCGTCGCAGCCTCGCTCCGCTTGCTGGCATCGTAGTTGGCGACCCACAGCCTGGCGCGCAGCAACTGGATCTTTAGCGCCAACCATTCGTAGTACCTGGCCAGCAGCAGCGACACAATGCACCCGATCGCCAAGGAAATCTCGAACAGCTTGACTTGCTGCCGCGACAGCCCCTGCCCCGGCCCCTCGAACCAAACCGCGAGGCCGACTGCGACAAAGAGGCTCAATATCGCGATACAGAGGTAGCGTGCTACTGGCTGTGGCTTGTATTCATTCATGATGGCTTGCAGCACACGAGGGCGATGCACCGATCGCCCTCCTGGGTGAGGACGAGTTGCGATTGGGCGGACAGGGCGGCATTCTCGGCAGCGAGGACAGTCGCGAGCCATGCGCCTGCACTGCCAGAGTTGCCGATGGTCTTCGCAAGATCCACCCATGTGACGGCATCGCCCAGGGGCGACGATGACTTGAGATGCGTGACCACCTCGTCGGAAAGCGCTTGGTCCCAAACCGCACCGATGCCTTCGGTGCTGGTTCGCCCCCAACGCATTGCGAGCGCCACGCAATCCGAGGCGGACTGCGCGCTGTCCTGGGCTGGACGGTGCAAGTGCAGCGCGGAACCATGCCGCGAGGCCCCGGGGCGGCCCACCAGCAAAGCGACGCCAGCCTCGGCCACGCCGCCATCCAAGCGTTCACTGATGGCACGCCTCAACTGAAGTGCGACGAGTAGCTGCACCTCGTCTGCGGGCATGCGGTCCGCCCAGGCGTCGACATCAAACAGCGACAGATCATCCGTATCGTCTGTCGCGACGACGGGCAACTGCGGGAGGCATGCCAATATCTTGGCTTCAAGTCGCGCGCCGACCTCATCCGCCTCCACGGATGACGCAGAGACGAGCCGTACATGTAGCCGGGTCTGCGCTGGCAAGGACTCCAGACTCGCAATAACCGGGCGGAGCAAGCGGTCAAGCAGCCAGTCAGTGACGACTTTATGCCTGGCGTGCTCCGAGAGTTCATTGCCCGGGTAGAACGGCTTCTCGGGTATCGCGATCCAGCGGGCGATCACATCCGTTTCAGGGTATGCCGCACTTGGCCGGGCAGCCATTTGCATGCGCCCGCTCGCAATGCCCTCAACGCCGTTCTCTGCGTCGTCAGCAGAAAAGCACCAGGCGTGGGCCAGAATCGCAAGTGGCTTGCTAGCGCTCGCATGGCAGTCCTGTTCCTCGGCATCGCTCGCCCGGTTGACCGCCATGGCGTCACTGCGCCGCGCATACGCGCCGGCCATGGCCACGCTCCACAGAAAGGCCCAAGCAGCCAAGGGATAGCCTATGACGCAGAGCCAGAACCAGAAGGTGTTTGTCGGCTTTGTCGCGGGCCAGAGGGAGATGACAAACGCAGCGCCCCCACCCACAATGGCGACAAACAGGAACGTCCACCAGGCGACCGACAGGCGCGGCAGGTCTGGCACCGTGGCTCTGGGCGGTACCCGCTGAAAATCGATGGGCATTTACCGAACCGTCGCGCCGCGCCAGTGAGCAATGAGGATACTGCCGCACTGGGTCCGGTCGCCGTCGCGCGCAAGCGGCACGCCCGCATCGGTCATGCTGGCTCCGCCCTCCACGATCTTGTTGTTGCCGTGAATCGGACACGACACGATATCGCCGATCCGCGCGGCTCGTCTCCCCCGGACCTGAATGCGGTCCGATCCCGACAGGATCTTGCCGCCATGACTTGTATCGTCGTCTTCGTAAGCTAGTTCTTTCATAATCAAAATTCCTGCTTGCCTCTACATTAGTTATTCTTCATCGCGGCATATTTTGCAAAAAATACCCCCCATAAAACAATCATCTCGGATAACTTAAATCCCTTGTTCCTTTTACTTATTTTTAAGTAACTACCCCAAATTTCTCTTGCACTTTCGGGATTGCCACCAGCCATTACCTTCGCAATACCAAGGAAATCACCTCTCTCACCCAATAGCCAGAGGTCTACTTTCGCGTCCCATCGCCCGCTGCAAATTCCGCCGGTCATATTGCTCACTATGCACCCAGATTGAGTGTCTATTACGGGGCAGTATTGTCGACTCGCTATTTCTTCGCCTCCGTCTCCTCCAATTTTGAAAAATCTACCGGCTCTCACAATAGAGAAAACAGCAAACCTTCCGGACGGTGAAATCAATGCGTCCGCAGGATCCGAAAATACTACACCTCCATCGATCGACAATCTCTCCATCGGAAATAGATCAAATTTTGATCCGCCCGCACTGACGAACACGGCTCTTTTCCACCCAGTGCCGAACTCACTCTCCAGGATAGGCTCAAGATAATCGACTCTCGATCCGCCATCAAATATTAAACTTTCGCCATAAGCATAGGTCCATGTGATGAATATAAGGAAAAATGAAGCCGCTCCACGCTTTATAATTTTCATTTCTTTAAAACCATTATTTAAAAATTTCCTTCATGCCTTGGTATCGAGCGCGCACGACCGAAACTCCTCCTATAACGATCATCTCTCAATCACTTCCATAATCCCAGAAAATATTTCTCTATTAATCACCGTATTGCGCACAGACTACCTCATCCAYCGAAGGAAATCCTTGACATCGCTGGCTTTCTTCAGTCGAAAAGTGGAAACCTGGTTCTCAACATAGCCATCGACCCCTGCCATCTCGCTATTTTTAGTGATATTTTTATTCTCAATCAAAGAACCGTCTTTGCCACTCTCATACGCATACACTTGATAAAGATCTCCGTATGTCCCCAGACCACTATGCCTCAGTTCCCATCGGACAATAACAAATAGATTAACCATTCCTTTTATTCTCCCCAAAAAAAAGGGAATCAACCCGAGGCGCCGCCCCCTCGATTGAGTATTTTGCAACCAACTCTTCCCGGCATAGACCGTTTTCATATTTATATAACATCAAATTTATCGGGTACTCATCACCCCCTTTCTCAACTGCAACTAGAGCACCCTTTTTAATCTTCGAAGCAGAAAACACGCCCTGAGCAGGGGACACCACCGGACACGGAACAAGCCTATCTTCCGCATTCACAAGAGATACAAAAAAGGAAATTTTAAAAATCAATAGATACTTAAAAATCATTTTCGATCATATAATTTTCGTCCGAACCTATTTTAGATTCCGCGCGGCCGCCATCACGCTCAACTCAGTTATCTATGCCATCTATCGGCGCAACTGTCTTAATACCCCTCAGTGCTCGAGGGCTAATCGGCTGATAGTCTCCGGGATCGCAGGTACGGTTTGAAATCAACTTCCCATTCCGCTTTATATATATTCCACTTGGAGAACCTTGATACAATACATAGTTATACTTTCCAAAATTAAATTTTAGATGCGTAAACGTTATATTTCCCTCCGATATATCGCTTATTGAAAACCATCTTCTCGGTGGATACGGCTTTTTTGGAAATTCGAGTTCGATTTCATCAACCCTTCCAAATCGATACTGAACGTATCCATTATCTGGAGATATGTTTCCCGAAGCGCAGACCGAAATCAATTTTCCTTCACTTGCACAGCTAAAATACACCTCCTCATGAGGCTGACAAAGCGTTATTTCTTCGGCCTCCGCGCTCACCCCGAACAATATCAATCCCGCAAAATAAATCGCCCTTGCGAGCACAATAAGATCGCATTCCGTATTCAATTTAAATACCCTCCACTGTAGATCGAATTAAAATTTTCGACGCGCGCCGCGTAACTATCCGTGTGCAAATTAACAACCTCGGTAATCGCATTTACCTGCGTAGCTGTTTCTCCTTGATCCGCCTTTTCTGGTAGATTACGGTCAACCCAGAAGTACGCGGCAGACCTTGCCGCATACTTTGGCTGAACGAGTAGATCTGGATTTGTTTCAAAATCAACAACTTCCTGAGGCCACTCATTTTGCATAGCCACATGCCATTTAGTGAAAGCTCTGTAGTTGGCTCGCCCCGTAAGCTGCTTGAGGCCTCGCCCTCGGTATCGCCAGCCATCTCCGCTAGTGTCCTGCGTCAGATATTCGCAGACAAAATCGCCTGATGCTGGCGAGGATGTCATCGGCGGACTTCGTCCACACGAAAGGCGTGGGGTTGGCGTTGTTCAGGTCGAGATATTTTTGGATGGCTTGCTCAAGTTGTCGAGTTGAT
>NZ_JBFTLX010000409.1:0-3781 GCF_056396665.1 Cupriavidus sp. 05T313
GCCTGGAACGTCTCGGGTTGGCGGCCGGTCGTCGGCACCGGATGCAGGAACGTCACGGGCGCGGCCCAGCCGAGCTCGGTTGCGATAGTCGAGAGCGTGCGTGCAAGCTCGGCGTCGGGCCGGATGGCCTCACCCGTGCGCACCACCTGCACCACGGCGTCGACCGGACGCCTGCGTCTCAACTGCCTGACCTGTTTGCGCCACAGCCCCGCATCCATGCCGTCAGGCGCAGCATGCACGAGGATGGCATCGGCGATATGCATCACGCCCGCCTGCTTGAGACCGGGGGCTACGGTATCGACCAGCGTATCGCTGCCGCTCACCAGCAGCCACGGCAGCCGATAGCGCCAGAACCAGCCGTGCGAGGCACGCAGGTCTTCGCACAGGTACTGCAGGCGCGCATCGCGTTTGAGCGCGGAGGTGGCCTTGATGGCCTCCTGCTGGCTACCGGTCTCCCGGCGAAAAAGCCGGCCTGCCACGCTGTACGCGCCAAGTCCCAGTGCGACGGGATGCAGGATCAAGACCCCAGCCAGTACGGCGAGAATCCAGATCGAGGCTGTCTTTTTGGCGTCCAGCGTCGGCACATTGAACTGATCGCCCTTGAGCCAGACCAGACCGAGGGCAAGTGCGGCCAACGCGACGGCGGCCACCACCAGCCCCCAGGTGACGAGGGAGCCGGAAGTGCCGGAAGAGTCGTCGCGCGGTGCCAATGCCTTGAGGTTATTCGTTGGATTCGTCATACGGCGAAGTGGGGTCCGTTGTGGGGTCCGCTGCGGGGCTCACATAAAGGATGGCGGCCTGCGCGGCTTGTGTGTGCTCGGGCGTGTGAACGATCAGGTGCGGGCCGGCACTCGCCGACTCAACGGCGGCGGCAATCGACAGCCAGCCGCCTGCCGCGCCCGCGTGACCGATGACGCTATCGGGCCGGCGCTGCGTTTCCAGCTTTGTGATGCCGCTCAGCGAAGCGCTGCCGAGTGCAGACAGCAGAGCCGTATCGTGCGAGGCGTCCAGCCCGCTGATCCAGGCGGGATGGACGGCCGGGGCTTCGGCGTTGCCCCACATCACGGCGTTCGCCAGCACATCAGCGAGCGCATCCAGCTCGCCTGCAACCGGCCGGTGCAGGGTCGCCATGACCTTGACCGGCTCAGGTAGCAGAAACACACCAGGACCGAGCAGTACGGCGACGCCGCCTTCGGTACTGCCAGCAGGCGGCGCATCGTGCCACTGCGCGGCAATCACCAGCAGCGGCCGCTTCTCGCCAGCGTCGAGCCACGCATCGGCTACGAGCAGGCCATTGCCGGCCGGCACCGCCATGCACTCAAGCGCAGGCAATCCGGCAATCCGCAGGGCGTGGCGGACCTGTTGCACACGAGTATCGGCGCACTCCGCGGACGCGAGCACCCGCACGGCGGGCGCATAAGTCGCGCCGTACTGCGACAATGCATGCAGGCTTGGGCCGAGCGTGTCGAGGGTCTGGGCAAGCATCCGCACGACGGGCGGAATTTGCTCACGCGTGGGCGCGGGCGCAACGCTCGGCTGCTGTCCGGCGGCGTCCCCCAAGTCTTCATCCGTCAACGGCGCCGGTTCCTCTTCGTCCGGCTCCGCAAACAGCGGATCGTCATCTGTAAACCGGCTATGCACGATCGTTCCGGCACCAGTGCGCGGCGACTGTGCCTCCATCAAGATCATCGTCCCGGCAAGGGCAGCCGAAAGCGGCTCGCTCTTGAGCGGCAGGCAATACCCAACACCAAGTACCTGCAACGGCTGCTGCGCATAACGCACGCGGTGACTCAGCCATTGGCGCCGGTGCATATTCCGGTAGTGCGCCCGGAACCAGATCGCCTCATATCCGGCACGCGCAATGCCAAGCGTGAAAAGAAACAAGCCGTTGGGCAGGCCCACCACGCTGAACCAGAACCACGGGCCGCGCGCGGGCGTGCCCGCCGGCCACAGCAACAGCGCTGCCGCGCCACCAATCCCGCAGCACAGCACCCAGCCGATAAGCCACGGCACAAGGCGCGGCTTGTTCGCGGGGTACGCACTCGGCAAGCCCACCGCTGCCAGATCGACCGCCATCGTCAGGCGATATTCACGTTTTGCAGCGACGAAAGCAACCGGCAGCCGCACGCGCAGCGGTGATGGTGCATCGCGACCGGCCTCCCGCCCTTGCCGGGAAACGAGGCGTTGCCCTCGGCAATCGTCGTCCTCCCATGCCGCGCACAGAGTGCCTCGTCACCGAGGCACGCCAGAAGCCGGCCCATGAACATCATTTCCGACGAGGCGGTCGTTACGGAACCGCCGTTTTCCAATGCGTCACCGACGCGAATAGGGGATCTCATAATAATCACTGAAAGTTGAATGATTTCTCGCACGATGCGCGTTCAATCCGAGTCCATTTACTCGATTTAATGTCAACAACGTCGACGTATTCATTAGATCCACAACTATGCAAACCAAGAGAAACATAACGTCCATCGAGCGAAATCACTGGCGATACACTTGGAGATGCCTCCCTCCGCATTTTTGACGAACGCATGCCTGCCATATAAAACCCAGGCAAATTAACGATATTTTTATCGCTACCGATTTTCGCAACAACCGCCAGGAAACTCATCGGATTCAAGGAAACGGGAACAAGAGATGCATAAATACCAGCCCGCAGATTTACGTCTGATAAAAATCCGACATGGGGAGCCGCCATCTTTGCGCGAACGACCACCTCAGGCTTACAGTGCATCAATTTATCCACTGTAATATATGAAGTCCCCGACACAATCACCAATTCCCGGTCAGAACTCAACCTTATACCAAGCGGCTTTTTTTCGACCAAGCATCGATTCCGATAGCCGGGCCCTTTTATAACAATCTCCGGCTCAGAATTTACCTCGATACTGAAATCTCTATCTGTGATCGATTCAGCACAAAAAAGCCCGCACATCCACATCAAAAACAAAATAGCGACGCATCGAAAACGTATCGCAATCGGCTTGCCGTCCTTGCCCGGAAGCGACGCGTTGCCCTTGGCGATCGTCGCCCTGCCACGTGAGCCCCGTCGCCCAAACACGCCTGAGGCGGCTATCGATTTCTCATCGCCACTTCCCAGTTTTTCGCCCATTCGAATACGGCTTCGCATTGCTCGCCCCAGATCATTTACCTGCTTTTATTAAAACATTCCTTTTCCGACTTTCGGCAGACGGGTCATGCACAGTCTTGGGATATTTTCTTCGTAGTACGTACTAATAAGCCGCCTCCTCTTTTTATCAACCTTCAGGTTGATAAACCGATATCCACACGCCGGGTACGCTTCCACAAACGTAGAGTTGTTAATTGAATAAAGAAAAACCCTATGGATTGTATAAACACCCATCCCATCATCGACAGACCAAATGGAAAACCCTTTCCGGCCATCAAAGCTATAGTCATCGACTGCGACATGAATGGGTTTTTCCGTGTCGACGCCAATTTCTCCACGATGAACTCTCTTCTCGGGGTTCACAATAGCGAAGGTTACTGAATGACCGTCGACTCTCAAGATGGCCCTCGTAGCTGGAGTCGGCGCGAATGCGATTGTCGAATCTTCCGCAAAAACGCCACAGGAAGCCAAAACCAACGGAACGAGGAGCAATCTATCGATCATGCGCATGGTCATCAATTCTTTTTTTATGCTGAGCCGAATACTGGGGCGACCAAGAGTAAAAATTGCCTTCCCATAGGTATTTCCAAACGCCGTCTGCATAAACTCCGTACACACCCGACTTTCACAGTTACTCCTCCATGAAAC
>NZ_JBFTLX010000410.1:0-3771 GCF_056396665.1 Cupriavidus sp. 05T313
GGGCGGGAGCGGCCGGAACGACAGCGGCAGCGGCATCCGCGGCAACCCGGCCCGCCGGCGCGGCAGCGCCGCGCGCGCGCGGCGCCAACTGGCCGCCACCCTGTCCACCCGCCACGGGCGCGGGACTCGCCGACGGGCGAAAGGCCAGCATGCGCAGCAGCGTCATGGTGAAACCAGCGTACTCGTCCGGCGCCAGCGCCAGTTCGCTACGGCCAAGATTGGCGATCTGATAGAACAACTGCACTTCCTGCGCATCGAACGCAGCGGCAAAGCGGCGCACTTCCGCCGCTTCCGGCCATTCTTCCTGAACCGAGGCGGGCACCGCCTGGGCCAGCGCGATCTTGTGCAGCAGCGAAGCGAGATCCTGCAAGGCCCCGGCAAACGACAGGCTGCGATCGGCCATGCCGTCGGCCACGCCCAGCATGGCGGCGCCATCCTCGGCTGCCAGCGCATCCAGCAATTGCACCAGGTAGCTCTGGTCGATGGCGCCCAGCATGCCGCGCACGGCGGCCTCGGACACCTGGCCGGCACTGTAGGCGATGGCCTGGTCGGTCAGCGACAGCGCGTCGCGCATCGAGCCATGGGCGGCCTGGGCCAGCAGGCGCAGCGCATTGGCTTCGCGCACGATGCCCTCCTCGCCCAGCACGTGGTCGAGGTGGCTGACGATATGGCCGGGCGGCATCTGCTTGAGGTTGAACTGCAGGCAGCGCGACAGCACCGTCACCGGGATCTTCTGCGGGTCGGTGGTGGCCAGGATGAATTTGACGTGCGCGGGCGGCTCTTCCAGCGTCTTCAGCATGGCGTTGAAGGCGTGGTTGGTCAGCATGTGCACTTCGTCGATCATGTAGACCTTGAAGCGCCCCGCCGTCGGGGCGTACACCGCCTTGTCGAGCAGGGAGGCCATCTCGTCGACGCCGCGGTTGGASGCSGCGTCCATCTCGATGTAGTCGACGAARCGSCCGCTGTCGATCTCGGTGCAGGCCTTGCACACCCCGCAAGGCTGCGCGGTGATATCGCCGTTACCATCCGGCCCGACGCAGTTCAGCGCCTTGGCCAGGATCCGGGACAGCGTGGTCTTGCCGACGCCCCGCGTGCCGGTGAACAGGTAGGCATGGTGCAGCCGCTGTTGCTCCAGCGCGTGCGTGAGCGCGCGGACCACGTGCTCCTGGCCGACCAGCGTGGTGAAATCCCGGGGGCGCCATTTGCGCGCTAGCACTTGATAACTCATGGCGGCGATTGTAGCAAAAGGCGGCCGTCCTTCAGGCAGGATTCACGGGACCGGCGCGATCCAAACCGCCGGCCCCCGCGCCGCTAGCCGCATTCGCCGACATAGCCGCAGTTGGCGCACTTGGCGCAGCCATCGACCTTGTGCAAGGCATGGGCGCCGCATTCCGGACAAGGCTTGCCCGAACCCAGCCCCAACCCTGTTGCCGGCGCGCCGCCAGCACTGACCGCCCCGGCCGGGACCCTGCCGCCGGCACTGCCACTGTCCGGCCCTTCCATCCCGGCCAGGCGGGCGGCAAGCGCCGCCACCGGCACCTGGGCACCGTCGGCGTCGAGAAAGCCCCGCTTGATCAGGATGCGTTGCAGGGCATAGCCGATCGCCGCTACCTCGGAATCATGGAARCGCGGCACCTCGGTGCCGTCCTGGCGGTTGAGCACGCCGTAACGCACCGTGCCCTTGTCCCACACCACATTGCGCATGTCCGCCAGCGCCTTGGCGATCGATCCGCCCGAACGCGCCACCATCGACAGCAGCCGCATGGTGGAGGTGATCCACTGCTGGCCGTCGTTGCGCTGCCCGGCCGGCATGAAAAATTCCACCGGACGCTCCACCGCCACCGGCTTGCCGTCGAGCAGCCCCGCCACGCGCATGAAGTTCACGGTCAGGTAGACCGTCTTGTGGCCCTCATAGGTCATGTACTCGACCTTGGAGGTCACCCCTTCGAGATCGCCCACCGGACGGCTCTCGAACGGCTTTCGCAGGGGGTCGTCGGTTGTTGCCACCGCGGCGGGGACGGCCGGCGGCGGCGTCACCGACAGCACCGCCCCCAGCACGCTGTTGGGGCGGTAGGTGGCAAGTCCCTTCAGCCCGGCCCGCCAGGCTTCCAGGTAGAGGTTGCGGAAGGCCTCATAGGGATAGTCCTCAGGCACGTTGACGGTCTTGCTGATGCTGGTATCGATAAAGGGCTGCACCGCCTCCAGCATCTTCATATGATCGAGCGCCGACATCTGCAGCGCCGTGACGAAACTGTCCGGCAGTTGCGCCATATCCCCACCCAGGTGACGATAAAGGCGCCAGGCATGGTCGGCTACCTCGACTACCTTGTAGCTGTCGTCCGCCATGCGCTTCTTGCGGTTATAGGTCCAGGAGAAGGCCGGCTCGATGCCGTTCGATGCGTTATCGGCAAACGCCAGCGTGATGGTGCCGGTCGGGGCGATCGACAGCAGGTGCGAATTGCGGATGCCATCGCGGCCGATCGCCTTGCGCACGGCTTGCGGCAAGCGCTGCGCAAAACCGCTGGCCAGGTATTCCTTGGCCTTGAACAGCGGGAAGGCGCCCTTCTCGCGCGCCAGTCCGGCCGATGCCAGGTAGGCGGTATCGCGCATGGCCTGCGCAATATGCGCGGCCAGCTCTCGCCCCGGCTCGCTGTCGTAGCGGATGCCCAGCATCACCAGCGCGCTGCCCAGCCCGAGGAAACCCAGCCCGATGCGCCGCTTGGCATGGGCCTCGGCCTGCTGCTCCGGCAGCGGCCAATAGGTAACGTCTAGCACGTTGTCGAGCATGCGTACCGCCAGCCGCACCACTTCGGCGAATCCTTCGAAATCAAAGCGGCTGTCCGCGCCGAAGGGCTGGCGCACGAAGCGGGTCAGGTCGATCGAGCCCAGGTCGCAGCAGCCATAAGACGGCAGTGGCTGCTCCGCACAGGGATTGGTCGCCTCGATGCGCTCGCAGTAATAGAGATTGTTGTCGTCGTTGATATGGGACAGGAACAGGATGCCGGGCTCAGCGTGATCGTAGGTGGCCTGCATCACCTGGTCCCACAGCTGCCGCGCCGGCACGCGGCGGTAAACCCACTGGCCGTCGTCGCGCCGGTAGGCGCCGCCGGCAATGGCCTGGGCAGCGGGCTCGGCCTCATGCACCAGCTCGACCTCGCCGCCAGCCTCGACCGCCCGCATGAATTCGTCGCTCACGCCGATCGAGATATTGAAGTTGGTCAGGTCGCCGCGGTCCTTGGCGTGGATAAAGGCCTCGATGTCCGGGTGGTCGCAGCGCAGCACGCCCATCTGCGCGCCGCGGCGCGATCCGGCCGACTCCACCGTGGCGCAGGATGCGTCGAACACCTTCATGAAGGACACCGGCCCCGAGGCGCGCGAGTGCGTGCCCCGCACCAGCGCCCCGGCCGGGCGTATCGCGGAGAAATCGTAACCCACCCCGCCGCCGCGGCGCATGGTCTCCGCCGCCTGCGCCACCGCAGTGTAGATGCTGGGCTTGCCGCCGCCCGGCTCCGATACCGAATCGCCTACGGGCTGCACGAAGCAGTTGATCAGCGTGGCCTCGATGCGAGTGCCTGCCGCGGAGTTGATGCGCCCGGCAGGCACGAAGCCCTGCTCCTGCGCCCACAGGAAACGCTCGGCCCAGTGCTCGCGCTGCGACTCTGGTTCGGCCTCGGCCAGCGCGCGCGCCACGCGCAGGCGCACGTCGGCGGCGGTGGCTTCCGCGCCCTTGGCGTACTTCTCCAGCAAGACTTCGGTGGAGATGTCCTGGGG
>NZ_JBFTLX010000411.1:0-3763 GCF_056396665.1 Cupriavidus sp. 05T313
CTCCTACGTCAGTTCCCCGATGTCGTTACTTGTCCGCGCCGCGCTCCTACGTCAGTTCCCCGATGTCGTTACTTGTCCGCGCCGCGGCCCTCACGAACTACAGCGAGGTCGCTCGTGCCGCCGGGCTGGATCCGGTGCGAATGCTCTTTGACGCAGGGATAAGTCCGAGCGTACTGCGCGAGCCGGACCTCATGATTCCAGTCGAGCGTTTTGGACGTCTGCTCCAGGCGTCCGCGACCATGTCAGGCAACGAGAGTTTCGGGCTGTGCATGGCCGAGTCGCGCCTATTGTCCAATCTTGGGGCGGTAGGATTGCTGATCCGCGACCAGGCAACGCTGCGCGACTCGCTTGGCATGCTGATGCGCTACCAGGCGATGCTCAATGGTGCGCTGTCGCTGGCGGTCGAGGAATGCGGAGGACTGGTCATTATTCGCGAGGCGGTAATGGCTGGCAACGCACATCAGCCAACACGCCAAAGGGTTGAACTGGCGCTAGGGGTAATGGTGCGGTTGATACGCCAGCTCCTCAAGCCCGACTGGGAGCCGCGGCGCGTATGCTTCGAGCACCCGGCGCCGCGCGACCTTAGTGCACACCAACGGTTTTTTGGCCCTCACGTCGAGTTCGACTACGACTTCAACTGCATCGTCTGCGCGAAGGCCGATCTCGATGCACGCAACCCGTCGGCCGATCCGGCCATGGTGCGCTACGCGCAGCAGTTGATAGACGCGTCCGCCATGCCGCAGCAGGCGACCATGCTTGAGGACGTGCGTCGCACGATCCTTCTGCTGTTGCCCAGTGGGCGCTGCAGCATCGAACAGGTGGCCGAGCACCTGGGCGTGGTGTGCCGCACGGTCCAGCGCCGGCTGGCGGAACAGGGGCGGAGCTTCTCGTCGATCGTTAACGACATCCGCACGGAACTCGCGGCGCGTCACGTCATCGAGAGCGATCGTCCGTTGACCGAGGTGGCGACCCTGCTAGGTTTTTCCGCGCCAAGCGGATTCTCGCGCTGGTATCACGCGCAATTCGGTTGCAGCCCCAAGGAGAGCCGGGCCGCAAGCGGCACCGTGCGCCGACAGACAGCACCTCCGCCGGCGAGCAGGGCATAAGCCTTCAAAAGGCCAGGGCATACGGACGCTCCTTGCGCTGGATCGCGGAGATCTTCCGTCTGGCCAGCGCGTCGCGCCGGATCGAGGACCGGGGAAGGATAGAATACCGAAGTTACGCAGCAGCCATGCGGCGTCCAGGACAGTACACCGGTATTCGAAACCATGAGCAGAAGTAAGACTGAAAACCTCCCGGATCTCTCTAGCCTCCTCACGCCAAAAAATCAGCTGATGCTGGCAGTTGAGCACGCTGTGCTAAGAGGGCAGGACTGGGCACGCGCATCCGCGCCCATTGCTGAACAGATCGCCGCCAGACTGGCGGGCGTGATCACGCTCGATCTAATCCGGTCGGGTCAGCGCCTGCTTGAGAAAGACATTAGCGAAGTGCTGCATGTAAGCCGCGCGCCAGTCAGGGAGGCTATGCGCATCCTCGAACGAGACCGGCTGGTCGAGTTTCAGGCCAGGCGCGGTGCCATCGTCACCGCGCCCGGCGAGATGGAGCTTCGCGATATCTTTAAGGTTCGAGCAGTACTCTACGTTACGATGCTGGAGCAGGTTATGCGCGAGAACTCGGACGGGCTCCAGGACGTCCTCGACGAGCGCATGCCGAAGCTTGCCAAGGCAGCGGAGGAGTCGGTCGACGCCTATGCTGTCGAGAGCTTTCTGCTGAACTTTGCGATTGTCGATTTGTGTGCCAACAGATTGCTGGTTGACATGCTGCAATCCATATCGCTTCGCACGTTGCGCTACGCTCGCCTTGGACTATCTGCCGCTCCGCAATCCATTCCTGCTTCGTTGAAGACCTGGCGTGCGCTTCAAAACGCGGCGCAGAAGCGTGACGAGAAGTTGCTGCTCTCCGTTGCCCAGAAGCGGCTGGATGAGGCGAGGGATGCCGCGCTGCGTGCTCTCAAGATGAAGCCCGGCGTTCCGGTAGTCTCAAAGGACGACAAAGGCCCGGCCACGCGGGAGCAGACTGCGCAAACAGCCAGGCGGCGCAAGGCTGCCTAGTTGCACCTACGCGGGCCATCAGGGTTACTGGTTTGATGCCTGCGGTACGCAGTTCCTTCTGTTGATGCTTCGTGCCGGTGGCGGCCACCCCGGTAGCTACGCGAAGCAGCACTGTCAAGCATTACCCGCGGGGCGACGACGGCGTGGAGCGACGGCGCTTGCCTGGCTTCACCGTCGTCTACGGCTCTCTCCACCCTCGCGATGCTGCAATCATCCACACGGGGTGGCACTTCATCAAAGCTGTCGGCTCGCCTCGTCAGGTTGAGGCCGCCTCGCGCCCCATCTGCTGTTCTCACCATTCTTGTGCGTCGACGCATCGGTCCGGAAACCAATGGCTGGCTTGCCGCGCTCAAATTTATTGTTGTCGACAATAATATATCTGGTGTACAGTCCATGGACTCAAGGAACTGACCGAGCCACCGATTTGTCTGTGCGGTTGCTGTTGAGGGAAGCCCTAGGTAACTCGGGGCGTTCTTCGCCATGGCCACGACACGCGTGGCTGATGGCATCGTTTGTGACAGGCGAAAAAAATAACCTAAAGGAGAGGAGGCAATGGGATCATTGAGAAAGCTGAGCAAGCTTAATCACGCACTCATCGCTGCGGGCGCAATCTGCACCGGCGGCGCACACGCACAGAGCAGCGTGACGCTATATGGCGTGGCGGATATAAACGTTGAGTTCGCCAATCATGTCGGCGCCGTTCCCACCGCTGCCAACAAGTTCAATGCGGGCCCGTCCAACAATGTCTACCGCATGGATTCCGGCGGCCTGTCCGGTTCGCGTTGGGGCTTGCGCGGCGTGGAAGATCTGGGCAACGGCGTGAAATCCGTTTTCGTACTGGAGAGTGGCTTTAACCTGGATACCGGCACGTCGCAGCAAGGCGGCCGCCTGTTCGGTCGACAGGCCTACGTTGGCATCCAAAGCACGCAGTTTGGCCAGGTGACCTTCGGCCGTCAGTACACTTCGATGTTCGAGAGCATCGCGAACTTCGTGCCGGCAGCCTTTGCCACCCAGTATGAACCGATCGTGATGTTGACAGGTGCGAACTTCCGCGAGGACAACACCATCAAGTACTCCGGCCGGTTCGGCTCGGTCTCTGCACTGGCACACTGGTCCTTCGGTACCGGCCTGGCATTGCCGACGACGGTGGCCAACGGCCCATTGCTCGGCGGCAACGGCGAAGTGCCGGGCCAGTTCCGCCGCGACACCGCCTATGGCGCAGGGTTGACCTATATCTCTGGCCCTGTCGGTGTGGCCGTTGCGTACGACCAGTTCAATCCAACCATTTCCAACCCGTTAACAGCTGTTGCCCTCGGCAGCGGCAGCTTCAAGAAGGCGACGGTCGCGGCAAGCTATGCGTTCGGCGCGGCAAAGATCATGGGCGGCTACCGCTGGGGTCAGAACAAGGACCAGAATGGCAGCCTGATCGAGCGCGACGACTTCTACTGGATCGGCGCCAACTACCAGGTGACGCCGGCGCTTGGCCTGACGCTTGAGTACAACTACGACAACGTCAAGAGCTTCTTCGCCAACAAGTCGGTGCCGAACCCATGGCAAGTTGCCTTTATCGCGGACTACACGCTTTCCAAGCGGACTGATGTCTACCTGACCACGGCATATTCAAAGAATGCGGGTCTGGGACTGGATTCCCC
>NZ_JBFTLX010000412.1:0-3727 GCF_056396665.1 Cupriavidus sp. 05T313
TGCAAGACCTGCGTCGCCAGATCGCTTTTGTCAGCCAGGAGGTGGTGCTGTTCAATGACACCGTGGCCGCCAATGTTGCCTATGGCGTGCATCCCGCGGCGGACATCGATATGGCGCGCGTCGAGCGCGCGCTGGCCGCCGCCTACCTGACCGATGTGGTCAAGGGCCTGCCGCAAGGGCTCGATACCAATATCGGCGACAACGGCATGAAGCTCTCCGGCGGCCAGCGCCAGCGGATGGCGATCGCGCGCGCTCTTTACAAGGACGCACCGATCCTGATCCTGGACGAAGCGACCTCGGCACTCGACTCGGAGTCCGAGCGCCAGGTCCAGGCCGCGCTGGAGGCCTTGATGGTCGGCCGTACCACGCTGGTGATCGCGCACCGCCTGTCCACCATCGAGAACGCCGACCGCATCGTGGTGCTCGACCACGGCCGGGTGGCGGAGCATGGCACCCACGCCGAACTGCTGTCGGCCGAGGGACTCTACGCCGGACTCCACAAGATCCAGTTCGCCACCCAGTAAGCCGGTTTTTCGCTGCCCGCGGCAGCTGTTGCGGGCGGTTCATGCGCAGTGCAAAGAGGGGGATACCCCCGAAGGAGACCACCATGACCGCATCCACGCCGCCGCTGAGCCGCTATCCGGTTCCCGCCATCGCCGAGCTGCCCGAGGACATCCGGGCGCGCATCCTGGAAGTCCAGGACAAGGCTGGTTTCGTACCCAACGTGTTCCTCACGCTGGCCCACCGGCCGGACGAATTCCGCGCCTTCTTCGCCTACCACGACGCGCTGATGCTCAAGGACGGGGGGCTGACCAAGGGCGAGCGCGAAATGATCGTGGTTGCCACCTCGGGCGCCAACCAATGCCTGTACTGCGTAGTGGCGCATGGCGCCATCCTGCGCATCTACGAGAAAAAACCGGAGCTGGCCGACCAGGTGGCTGTCAACTACCGCAAGGCCGACATCACGCCGCGCCAGCGCGCCATGCTCGACTTCGCTCTCAAGGTCTGCCAGGCCTCCAGTGAGGTGGGCGATGCCGATTTCGCTGCACTGCGCAAGCATGGGTTCAGCGACGAGGACGCCTGGGATATTGCCGCCATCACCGCCTTCTTCGGCTTGTCCAACCGCATGGCTAACACCATCAGCATGCGGCCCAACGAGGAGTTCTACCTGATGGGGCGCGTGCCGAAGGCAAAGTAGGGCGGCGTGCTGCTCTTCGGAGGCGGGGCCCGTCGCGCCCGTCTCCTTATCCTGTTTCCCATTGCCAGCGCGTGCTGCGCGCTACCGGATCTGCGCGCACGTGCCGCTGCGCGGGTTGAACAGTACCGGCCACGCCTGTTCATAGATGCCCGGGGTGCAATGCTGCTCGCAATGCGCATGGGCGAGCGTGACGCGCCGCGGATCCTGCCACACCATCAGCGTGCAGCCGCTGTCGTCGATGGCCCGCAGTTCGATGTGCGGAGTCTTGCGCACCTGGCGGAACTCGGCGAGATCGAAATGGCAGGAGCCACGCCTGCCCACCCAGAGTTTCCAGGACAGACTGCGCACGTCGTTGCTCACCACTTGCATATGCGCATCCTCGCGGAAGCCGTCTTCCTCGGTGCGCTGGCAATTGGCGGAGATATCGATGTCGCGCGGAACAATTGGCGTCGGCCGTTCGCGGACAACAGCGGGGGGCGCCGCGGGGGGCCCAGGTGCGCGCGCGGCGGGTGGGGCCGGCGGCAGTGTCACGGTGCATGCCGTCAGCGCGGCGACAAAAAGCCACGGCCACAGAGGCCAGCACTTGTTCTTCATGGTGACTCCTTGCGCCCGGTATCGCGGCGCGCGCGATGCGCTGGCGAGGCGCATCCCATATCACTATTTATAGTGGATGGCGCAAGGAAGGCGAGCCCAAACGGCCCGGACTGCTACATCAGGATGATGTCGTACTGCTCCTGGTGGAAGGTCGATTCCACCTGCAGCGAAATTGGCTTGCCGATGAAGTCGCCGAGCATGGCCAGATGCTGGCTTTCTTCCTCCAGGAACAGGTCGATCACTTGCTGCGAGYCGAGGATGCGGAATTCGCGCGGGTTGAACTGGCGCGACTCGCGCATGATTTCGCGCAGGATGTCGTAGCACACCGTGCGCGGCGTCTTGACCTGGCCCTTGCCCGTGCACACGGGGCATTGCTCGCACAGCACGTGCGCCAGCGATTCGCGGGTGCGCTTGCGGGTCATCTCCACCAGCCCGAGCTGCGAGAAGCTGTTGACGGTGATGCGCGTGCGGTCGCGCGACAGTGCGCGCTTGAGTTCCGACAGCACCTGGTCGCGGTGCTCGGTGTTCTCCATATCGATGAAATCGATGATGATGATGCCGCCCAGGTTGCGCAGCCGCAGCTGGCGCGCAATCGTGTGCGCCGCTTCCAGGTTGGTCTTGAAGATCGTGTCGTCGAAGTTGCGCGCGCCGACGTAGCCACCGGTGTTGACGTCAATGGTGGTCATGGCCTCCGTCTGGTCGATCATCAGGTAGCCGCCTGATTTCAGGTCGACCCGGCGCGACAGGGCCTTTTCGATTTCGGCGTCGATATTGAAGAGGTCGAAGACAGGGCGCTCGCCGGTGTAGTGCGACAGGCGCGGCAGCACGGCCGGGGTGTATTCCTCCGCGAACTCCACCAGCTTCTGGTAGTTCTCGCGCGAATCCACCTGAATCACGTTGGTGGCGTCGTTGACGAAGTCGCGCAGCACGCGCTGGGCCAGGTTGAGATCCTGGTACAGCAGGCTGGGCGCGGGCAGGGTGGTGGCATTCTGGCGGATGGAGGCCCAGATCTTGCGCAGGTAGGCGATATCGTTGCCGAGTTCCTCGTTGCTGGACTCCTCGGCAATGGTGCGCACGATAAAGCCGCCGCGTTCGTCCGCCGGTACCAGGCTTTGCACGCGCGAGCGCAGGGCTTCGCGGTCGACCTCGCCCTCGATGCGCTGGGAGATGCCGATGTGYGGGTCCTGTGGCAGGTAGACCAGGGTGCGTCCGGCGATGCTCACCTGGGTGGACAGGCGCGCGCCCTTGGTGCCGATCGGATCCTTGATGACCTGCACCATCAGCGCCTGGCCTTCATAGAGCGTCTTCTCAATCGCCAGGGGCGCGGCATTGCCRTTTTTTTCCGGGTCGCGCGGATGCCAGATATCGGCGACGTGCAGGAATGCGGCGCGTTCGAGCCCGATGTCGATAAAGGCGGATTGCATGCCGGGCAGCACACGTACGACCTTGCCCAGGTAGATATTGCCGACGAGCCCGCGCGACAGCGTGCGCTCGACATGGAGTTCCTGCACGGCGGCCTGCTGCACGATGGCCACGCGCGTTTCCTGCGGTGTGATGTTGACGAGGATGTCTTCAGTCATAGTGGATGAAACTCGTCGCCGGCTGACCGGCCAGGGGGTTGTCCGCACTGCGCCGCCATGCGCTCCGGGGCGCTGCCTTGGCCAGGGCAGCCGCGGGGTAGCGGAAAGGGCGGCGGCGGGGTTCTCAGAACCGCAGTTCGGCCTGTCTGAGCAGCGAAGCGGTCTCAAACAGGGGCAAACCCATGATACCCGAATAGCTGCCGTCGATTCGCGCGACGAACTCCGCCGCGCGGCCCTGGATGCCGTAGGCGCCGGCCTTGCCGGCCGGCTCGCCGCTGGCGACATAGGCCGCGACTTCATCGGCCGTCATGGGCCGGAAACTGACCTCGGAGACCGAAAGCGCGTGGCGCAGGCC
>NZ_JBFTLX010000413.1:0-3718 GCF_056396665.1 Cupriavidus sp. 05T313
CCTTCGCCCACGTACACCGGCGTGATGACGGTGATGTCGGGCAGGTGCGTGCCACCGTGGTAGGGGTCGTTCAGCACGTAGACATCGCCCGGGCGCATGCGCCCGGCGTTGCCGTCGATCACCGCCTTGATGCTCTCGCCCATCGAACCCAGGTGCACCGGCATATGCGGCGCATTCGCAATCAGGTTGCCGGCGGCGTCGAACAGGGCGCAGCTGAAATCCAGCCGCTCCTTGATGTTGACCGAGTAGGCGGTGTTCTGCAGTTGCAGCCCCATCTGCTCGGCGATATTCATGAAGAGGTTGTTGAACACCTCCAGCAGCACCGGGTCCACCGTGGTGCCGGCGGCGGTCAGCGCCGGCCGCGCCATCGTGCGTTCGAGCATCAGGTGGTCCAGCGCCGTCAGGCTGGCCTGCCAGCCGGGCTCGACCACGGTGGTGGCGTTCTTCTCGGCGATGATGGCCGGGCCGGCCAGTACATCGCCCGGCCGCATGTCCTCGCGCACCACCAGCGCGGCGTCCTGCCACGCCGGCGCGCCGTCGGTGCCCGCGGTGAACATCGGCACGGTGCCGCGCCGTGGCACCTCGCGCACCGGATGCAGCGGGTGTGCGCGCTCGGCCGGCGCATCGCCCGGCACCACGGCCTCGACCGACACCGCCTCCACCACCAGGCCCTTGCCCTGCATCAGGAAGGCGAAGCGCTGGCGGTAAGCCGACTCGAAACCCCGCACGATCTGGTCCAGATCGCCGTGTGGCACTACCAGGGCCGCATCGCTGCCTTCGTAGCGCACGTGCACGCGCCGGTGCACCGCGACCGGTGCATCCCCCGCCGCCTGGCGCCGCAACTCGGTCTGCGCGGCCTCGGCCAGTTGCCCCAGGGCCGCGTCGATCGCGGGCAACGCCGCCGCGTCTAGGCGGGTTTCCACCGCCTGCTCGCGGATCACGTTCTGGTCGGCCAGGCCCATGCCATAGGCCGACAGCACGCCCGCCAGCGGGTGCACGAACACGCGCGTCATGCCCAGCGCATCGGCCACCAGGCAGGCATGCTGGCCGCCCGCGCCGCCGAAGCACTGCAGCGTGTAGCGCGTCACGTCATAGCCGCGCGCCACCGAGATCTTCTTGATGGCGTTCGCCATCTGCTGCACCGCGATCTGGATAAAGCCGTGCGCCACCTCCTCGGCCTGGCGGCCGCTCTCGCGCGCCAGCGTGCCGAAACGCTCGCGCACCACCTCCGCGTCGAGCGGCTGGTCGGCGCCGTGGCCGAACACGTGCGGGAACCAGGCCGGCTGGATCTTGCCCAGCATCACGTTGGCATCGGTGACCGCCAGCGGCCCACCGCGCCGATAGCTGGCCGGGCCGGGGTTGGCCCCCGCGCTTTCCGGCCCCACGCGAAAGCGCGCGCCGTCGAAGGTCAGGAGCGAACCGCCGCCGGCCGCCACGGTATGGATGCTCATCATCGGCGCGCGCATGCGCACGCCCGCCACCTGCGTCTCGAACTCGCGCTCAAATTCTCCCGCGTAGTGGCTGACATCGGTCGAGGTACCGCCCATGTCGAAGCCGATCACGCGCGCCTGGTCCGCCAGCCCCGCGGTGCGCGCCATGCCGACGATGCCGCCAGCCGGGCCGGACAAGATGGCGTCCTTGCCCTGGAACGCCTGCGCATCGGTCAGGCCGCCGGAGGACTGCATGAACAGCAGCCGCACGCCTGGCATCTCGCCGGCCACCTGGTCCACGTAGCGGCGCAGGATCGGCGACAGGTAAGCATCGACCACGGTGGTATCGCCACGGCTGACGAACTTCATCATCGGGCTGGTCTCGTGCGAGGTGCTGACCTGGGTGAAGCCGACCTCGCGTGCCAGGCGCGCCGCGGCCTGCTCGTGGGCGGCATAGCGGTAGCCGTGCATGAAGACGATGGCCGCGCTGCGCAGCCCTGCATCGTAGGCGGCCCACAGCCGCTCGCGCAGGTGGTCCTGGTCCAGCGGCTCGACGACATCGCCGTGCGCGCCGATGCGCTCCTGGGCCTCGATCACCCGGCTGTAGAGCAGTTCCGGCAGCACGATATGGCGATCGAACAGCCGCGGCCGGTTCTGGTAGGCGATGCGCAGCCCGTCGCGGAAGCCGCGCGTGGTGATCAGCAGCGTCGGTTCGCCCTTGCGTTCCAGCAAGGCATTGGTGGCCACCGTGGTGCCCATCTTCACGCATTCGACCAGGTCCGCCGTCACCGGCTTGCCCGACGCCAGGCCCAGCAGGTGGCGGATGCCGGCCACCGCCGCGTCGCGGTACTGCTCCGGGTTTTCCGACAGCAGCTTGTGCGTGACGAGGGTACCGTCGGGACGGCGCCCCACCACATCGGTGAAGGTACCTCCACGGTCGATCCAGAACTGCCAGCGGGGAAGGATTGCGTTTGCCATGATGTGTGCCAGTACGAGTGGAAATGCCCGTGCAGTATATCCACGATTTGTCGATAAATTGGCAACGTTTTGCACCATTTGAACCGGGGGATTTCCCTAGGTACCGGATGCGGGCCGGGCAGGCGGCGATTTCCGACGCGCCCTGCAGATCGGAGGGAATGCGCAGCCAAGCCAGCCTGCCCGTCTGGCTGGCCGGCACCGGCCGCGGTACGCAGCCGGTGGCCGCCATCGCCATCCGGCTCTCGGACGGCGGCAAGGTCAAGGTGCCCGCGCTGGTCGTGCATCACAATGCAGGACGGCTGCAAGCGCGGCCCGTTCAGCGAAGTACAGGGACTGATGGACCAGCTCGCCAAGACGCCGGAGGCCGACCCGCAACAACTTGGGCGGCCCTTGCGAAGCCTAGGCGTATCGCGGCTTTATGCGGTTTCATGCGGCAGGTGGTGCAGGCGGCGGCGAGATGGATCGGGGAGCGCGCCGCGCGAGCTTGCCGGTGCATCAGGTTTGATCCGATGCGCGAACACCTTTGCACGATTTTTTCGCTATGCGTCCAATGCGCGCACAACAGCAAGAATTCGAACACGGTGCATGACATTTTCGTGACAGCGCCGCGCGAATTCGAAAAAACGCCTTGCCGGCCGCGCGGGACCAGGTGCTAGGATAAGCAAGTGACCTCCTCGGCGGAGCATGCACCGGCGCATTCCCCGTTCTCCGTTACTCGTTACCCACTCCCGATCCGCCGGCATGGAGGTTGCGATATGACTGGATCCCTGTTCTTTCGGAACACGTGGCGTCAAGCCACCCTCGCATGCGCGCTCGCGGGCTTTGCACTCGCTGCGCACGCTGGCGACATCACCGGCGCAGGTTCCACCTTCGTCTACCCCTTGCTGGTCAAATGGGCGGCCACGTATCACACCAAGACAGGCCAGGAGGTGAACTACCAGCCCACGGGTTCGGGCAACGGCATCCGGCAGATCAAGGCAGCCAATGTCACCTTCGGTGCCTCGGACATGCCCCTCAAGCCGGATGAATTGCGCGCTGCCGGGCTGGCGCAGTTTCCGCTGGTGATCGGCGGCGTGGTGCCGATTGTGAACCTGGATGGCGTCGCGGCGGGCCAGATTCGCTTTACCGGCCAGTTGCTGGCGGATATCTACCTCGGCAAGATCGCCAACTGGAACGACCCCGCCATCAGCGCAATCAACCCCGGCATTCACTTCCCCGACCAAAAGATCCTGGTCGTGCATCGCAGTGACAGTTCGGGAACGACGTTCAACTGGGCCGACTATCTGTCCAAGGTCAGCGGCGAATGGAAG
>NZ_JBFTLX010000414.1:0-5325 GCF_056396665.1 Cupriavidus sp. 05T313
ATGAGGATGAGGTTAGCGATTTGGCTCGTAGTGATAGTCGTTCTGTTGCCGGAGGGGGCCGTCGCCGTCGACTTCGGCAGCAAGGGCGGGCCTGAGCCTGCCAACATCGACAAACTGACCGATCTCCTTCGCGAGGATCACTATGATCTGGAGTTGCTGATCAGTTTTGGCACCTCCAAGGGCGGGTCGGCTGGCCATCTCGCCTTGGCGATCCGGGACGATGCGCCTGGCGACGATCTGGTCTACTCGGCCAACTTCTATGCCGACCGTACACGTAAGCACCAGAGCGGCTTCTACACCTCGGATCTGATGGTTGGCATCCCGAAGAAAGAGTACTTGTTCAAGACTGTCTCCTCGATCGCGGAAACGGCCTCGTTTGGCCTGGACTTCGGCGAGATCTACAAGCGCTCGGTCATCGGCGTGCGCGTCCGTGGCATACCGGCCAGCGACAAGGAGGCCTTGGTGGCTTACTTCAGGCGCATCAATGACGACTATCACCAGCGCGCCAGGAATACCGAGTATCACCGCGGCGAGATCAAGTACGACTACATGCGCCTCAACTGCGCCAAAACCGTCGGCGCCGCATTCAAGTTCGGGGCGGGCTACAAGGACCTGGAGGTCACCAGCGCCAAGGTCCTGTCCGGACGGCGGGTGGTGGCGGCCGCCACGGCCAACCTCCCCACCGAGATGGCGATGAAGCTCATCAAGGAGTGGGGCAAGCGCGGGTACGGCATGGACGTGGTGCTGTACAAGAAATACGGCGGCTCGACCTATGTGGATCCGCACGAGGACGAAAAGGTGCCCTTCAAGGACCTGCCCAATCGTTTCCCCTCGGTCCTGTCCATGGATTTCCGCAGGGAGCAAGGCGCCTACGAGGACTTCGACAACCTCTTCGCCATGTATCTCCTCTACAACCTGGGCAAGTACAGCGTACGCGTGAACGAGCAGACGAGGCTGCTTGAGATTGAGAAGGACAAGCGACCAATGGCCTACCCGGAGGCAGCCAGACTTGCCACCCAGAGCGCCAGGTCGGACAGCKAGAATTTCCGCCGCCGCATCCCGTTCAGCCAGAGAGGGACAAGGATCGGGGAAACGCCGGATAACACGCACCTCTACGATTTCACTGACAAGGATGCCAGGACGGCGAAGCCCTAGAGATTAAAGCCACAGTCAGCCAGTCCACATGAAATTCCATGGTTGCCTCCCGGCGGCGCCAGCGCGCGGCTGTGCCGCCATTCCTCATAAGCCTCTGTATTTAAATGAGAATCTTGAAAGCCTGGCTGCGCCTCTGGCTGCGCGGGTTCAAGGTTGAACGAACTTCGGCATGAAGAATTTTGCCGGAGGAAGGGTAAACACGTATCAAGTCGCTGACTTGAAAACGTAAACCCCCGTCCCTATAATTAGCACTCGTCGGGCATGAGTGCTAACAGGCCTCGCCCGGCGCACCAATTCTGCTGGCCGTTAGTGCTGGCGGCCAATTTTGTGAACCTGAAATCACTTTTTGTACCAAGGAGTCCGTATGAAYCTGCGTCCTYTGCACGACCGYGTGATCGTCAAGCGTCTGGACAATGAAACCAAGACCGCWTCCGGCATCGTGATTCCCGACAATGCTGCCGARAAGCCYGATCAAGGYGAAGTSCTSGCCRTSGGCCCCGGCAAGAAAGACGACAAGGGCGCTTCGATCGTCCTCGACGTCAAGGTGGGTGACCGCGTGCTGTTCGGCAAGTATGCCGGCCAAGCCGTGAAGGTGGATGGCCAGGAACTGCTGGTCATGCGCGAAGAAGACATCATGGCTGTGGTGAACAAGTAATCCACGCACCCCATTCGTACCGATTTAGGAGATTCAGAACATGGCAGCTAAAGACGTAGTATTCGGCGACGCCGCCCGTGCCAAGATGGTCGAAGGCGTGAACATTCTCGCCAACGCAGTCAAGGTTACCCTGGGCCCGAAGGGTCGTAACGTTGTGCTGGAGCGCAGCTTCGGCGGCCCGACCGTGACCAAGGACGGCGTGTCCGTGGCCAAGGAAATCGAGCTGAAGGACAAGCTGCAGAACATGGGCGCGCAAATGGTCAAGGAAGTGGCTTCCAAGACCAGCGACAACGCCGGTGACGGTACCACCACCGCAACCGTGCTGGCCCAGTCGATCGTGCGCGAAGGCATGAAGTACGTTGCCGCCGGCATGAACCCGATGGACCTGAAGCGCGGCATCGACAAGGCTGTGGTGAACGCGGTCGAAGAGCTGAAGAAGCTGACCAAGACCACCACCACCAGCAAGGAAATCGCCCAGGTTGGCTCGATCTCCGCCAACAGCGACGAAGTGATCGGCAAGCTGATCGCTGAAGCGATGGACAAGGTCGGCAAGGAAGGCGTGATCACCGTGGAAGACGGCAAGTCGCTGGCCGACGAACTGGAAGTCGTGGAAGGCATGCAGTTCGACCGCGGCTACCTGTCGCCGTACTTCATCAACAACCCGGAAAAGCAAGTTGTCGCCCTGGACAACCCGTTCGTGCTGCTGTTCGACAAGAAGATCTCGAACATCCGCGACCTGCTGCYGGTGCTGGAGCAAGTGGCCAAGTCGGGCCGCCCGCTGCTGATCATCGCTGAAGACGTCGAAGGCGAAGCCCTGGCGACCCTGGTGGTGAACAACATCCGTGGCATCCTGAAGACCGCCGCTGTCAAGGCTCCGGGCTTCGGCGACCGCCGCAAGGCCATGCTGGAAGACATCGCCATCCTGACCGGCGGCGCAGTGATCGCCGAGGAAATCGGCCTGACGCTGGAAAAGGCAACCCTGCAAGAACTGGGTCAAGCCAAGCGCATCGARATCGGCAAGGAAAACACSATCATCATCGACGGCGCCGGCGACGCAGCCTCGATCGAAGCACGCGTGAAGCAGATCCGTGCCCAGATCGAAGAAGCGACCTCGGACTACGACCGTGAAAAGCTGCAAGAGCGCGTGGCCAAGCTGGCCGGCGGCGTTGCAGTGATCAAGGTTGGCGCAGCCACCGAAGTCGAAATGAAGGAAAAGAAGGCACGTGTGGAAGACGCACTCCACGCAACCCGCGCAGCCGTGGAAGAAGGTATCGTCCCCGGCGGCGGTGTGGCCCTGCTGCGCGCTCGCGCTGCCATCGCCAACCTGACCGGCGACAACGCTGACCAGAACGCCGGCATCAAGATCGTGCTGCGCGCCATGGAAGAGCCGCTGCGCCAGATCGTGCTGAACGCTGGCGAAGAAGCTTCGGTCGTCGTGGCCAAGGTCATCGAAGGCAAGGGCAACTACGGCTACAACGCCGCCACCGGCGAGTACGGTGACCTGGTGGAAATGGGCGTGCTGGACCCGACCAAGGTGACCCGCACCGCGCTGCAGAACGCTGCTTCGGTCGCTTCGCTGATGCTGACCACGGATTGCGYCGTGGCAGAACTGCCGAAGGACGAGTCGGCTCCGGCAATGCCGGGCGGCATGGGTGGCATGGGCGGCATGGACGGCATGATGTAAATCTGCCGGCCTGCCAACCTGGCAGCCTGCTTTATCCGCATTACCCGTAGTAACAAAAACCCGGGCGACCGCTCCGGCGGCGTCAGAGTTCCACCGTGTAGCACCAGTCGAAAGCCGGGTTCTCCAGTTCGCCGGTCTTGCGGCGCACATAGCCGCGTGGGTTGCACACCACGCGGGCGTTTTCGAGGCGGTAGTCGAACCCTGTATGGGTATGTCCGTGGACCCACAGGTCGGCCTGCGCGATCAGGTCAGGCCGGCGCGAGATAAAGCCGCTGGAGACCAGGTCGTGGGAAAAGCGCGGGTCGAGGCTGCCGAGATCGGGGGCGTGGTGGGTCACCACCACCGTCTTGCCTTCGAAGGGCGTGGCGAGTTGCACGGCCAGCCAGGCGCTGGCCGCCTCGTGCCGCGCCAGTGCGTCGGCGGTGGTGAAGCGGCGCCGCTGGCCGTTAGCGTCCTCGACCTCGATCAGGCGATGGTCGACCATCACGCCGGCGCAGGCCAGCATCGACTCTTCGCGCCGGGCGGTGCCGAACAACGCGTAGTCGGTCCACCAGGTGGTGCCGATCACGCGGACCCGATTGCCCGCGAGGCTATCGAAATGGGCCACGGTATCGTTGAGCACCCGCACGTGCAGCGCCTCGCGGGCGGCTTCTTCCATTGCCGCATCCACCGGCCCGAAGGCACTCTCGTAGTATTCGTGATTGCCCGGCACATAGACCACCGGCCCGGAAAAAGTGCGCGCGGCCCAGTCGACGCCGGCACGGCCGTTGGCGATATCGCCGGCCAGCACCACCAGGTCGGCGGGGCAGGCGGGCACCGCCGCCGGCACATCGTGCTCGAGGTGCAGATCGCTGAGGATGCGGATCTTCATGCTGGCTCCATGCAGTCGCGCGCTGGCTCAGGGCACGCATGTGCATGGATTCTTCAGAAAAGTGCGAGCCTGGTCAAGTCTGGCATTGAACGGGCTATCGGCGAAGTAGCGAGGTCGCTGGTTGCCATCAGGATGTCCCCATGGAGCGCGAGCTTGCCTCCCCCTAAGGAAGTGCTGATCAATGAGGTTTGCGCTTGATGTTGTACAAGCCAATGACTTGGGTTTTCGCAATGCGAGAGAGATCGGCCGACTCAAGCCGGTTTTTCTCTCGTTTTGCGCCTTTCCTGGCGCGCTTTGCGCGCTCAGGACGGACGGCTCCCCCGCACCGCCAACAACTGCTCTTTGGCCAGCACCAGATTCGCCAGACCAAACAGGCTGAACAACTGCGCTGTGTTCTTGACCAGGCCCTTGTAGCGAACCTTGCGATGACCAAACAGATTCTTGATGACGTGGAGCGGATGCTCGACCCGTGCCCGAATCCGGGCCTTGGCTCGCTCGACGGCGATCAGCAAGTCCTTGACGGCGCCGTCACGCATCGCCTTGATCTTGCCGCGCTTGACGGCCACTTGCCACTTAACGGACTTGCCTTGCATCTCGTCGCGCTTCTCCCCGCCCGTGTAGCCCGCATCGCCAAACGCGTGCTCTTCGTGGCCATGCAGCAAGGCATGCGCCTGCGACACATCCGCCTCGTTCGCCGCAGTGCCCACCATGCTGTGTACCAGCCCCGAAGCCGCATCCACGCCGAGATGGGCCATCATGCCAAAGTGCCAGGCATTACCTTTCTTGGTCTGGTGCATCTCCGGGTCGCGGCCCTTCTGCTTGTTCTTGGTCGACGGTGGCGCCTCGATGATGGTGGCATCGACAATCGCGCCTTCCTTCATCATCAGCCCCCGCTCGCACAACATGATGCCGATCTCGTCGAACAGCTTTCGCGTCAGTTCATGCTCGACGAGCATGCGG
>NZ_JBFTLX010000415.1:0-3526 GCF_056396665.1 Cupriavidus sp. 05T313
CCCTTGCGCTGGGCGAGCATGCCGTGCGGTTCCGCTGCGACGGCGTGGTCGAGAGCGCGGACTTCCATCGCGACGGCAACACGCTGCTGCTGCAATACCAGGGCGCGCCGCTGCGCGTCGAGGACCATACGCGGGCGGCGGCCGCGCGGGCCGGCGAAGCCGCCGGCGATGGCAAGCTGCGCGCCTCGATGAACGGCCGGGTGGTCAATGTCATGGTTGCCGCCGGCGACCAGGTCGAAGCCGGCCAGCCCATGGTGACGCTGGAAGCCATGAAGATGGAGCATATCCACGTGGCGCCCGCTGCCGGGCGGGTCGGCGCCGTGCATGTGCAGATCGGCGACCAGGCCGCGGCCATGCGCGTGATCGCGGAGATCGAGTTCGCGGCGACGCCGGCTGAGCCGGTGAAGGCAGCCGCTTGAACCGCCTCTRCCTCTTCCTTCTCCTTTTCCCGAACACAGACACAGCCTATCCGGCGGAGCACCATGAGCGAATCGGAAACCCCAGCCGTCCTGCATGAAAAACGCGGCGCCGCGTTCTGGATCACCATCAACCGGCCCGACAAGCGCAACGCCATCAACAAGGAAGTGGTGGATGGCATCCGCGCCGGCTACCGGGCGGCTCACGCCGATCCGGCCATCCGCGCCATCGTACTCACCGGCGCCGGCGACAAGGCCTTTTGCGCCGGTGGCGACCTGCAACCGGGCAAGGGCTTTGCCTTCGACCTGTCGCGGCCTAATGTGGACTACGCCGACATGCTGCGCGAGGCGCAGCAGGCCACGCTGCCCAGCATCGCGCGGATCAACGGCACCTGCATGGCAGGCGGCATGGGACTGCTGTGCATGACGGACATGGCGGTGGCCGCCGACAACGTGCTGTTTGGCCTGCCCGAAGTCAAGGTAGGGGTGTTCCCGATGCAGGTGCTGAGCCTGCTGCAGACGCTGGCGCCACCCCGGCTGGTGCGCGAATGGTGCATCAGCGGCGAGCCGTTTTCCGCCGCCGAGGCCAAGGCCGCCGGGCTGGTCAACCACCTGGCCGCGCCGGGCGAGCTGGACGCCCGGACCGAATGGCTGATCGCCCGCGTGGCCGACAAGTCGCCCACTGCGATACGGCGCGGCAAGTACGCCATGCAGGCGATGGCGTCGATGAGCTTCGCGGAGGGCATCGCCTATACCGAAAGCCAGATCGCGCTGCTGGCCATGACCGAAGATGCCCGCGAAGGGCTGGCCGCCTTCAACGAGAAGCGCAAGCCGGTCTGGACGGGGAAGTAGACCGCGAAGCAGATCGGGCAAATCGACGGGTAATCCGRGCGCCGGGCAGGGAAGGGCGCGCCGGTTGCCAGGTATTTGAGGAACGGGAGCCGAATATGAACGCAGCATCGTCCTTGCATCCGGCCCTTGCCGGCGCAATCCATGACAACAGCGACAGCGCGGCCATGCTGGCGCCCGGCATGGCGGAATGGCTGCGCCGCCGCGCCGCGCGCAGTCCGGACCGCCCGGCGCTGACCTGCGCGGGACGGACCTGGACTTACGCCGGACTGGTGGCGGACGTGGAACGGATGGCTGCCGTGCTGGCGGCCGGCGGCATAGGCCGTGGCCAGCGCGTGGGCTACCTCGGCCTGAACGATCCGCTGTTCCTGGTGACGCAGTTCGCCTGCGGCTGGCTGGGCGCCATCTTCGTGCCGCTCAATTTCCGGCTGACCGGCCCGGAACTGGCGTATATCCTCAACGATGCCGGCGTGCATACGCTGTTTGCCGACGAAGACCATGCCGGCCTGATCGACGAGGTGCGCGCGGGCCTGGAATGCCGGCGCTACCTGCGGCGCACCATGGCGCCGGGCTGGGAGGCACTGGTGCCGCTGATGACGCAGGCCAACGCCGCACCGCCGCCGGCTTCCACCCACCCCGATGAAGTGGCCGCGGTGATGTACACCTCGGGCACCACCGGCCATCCCAAGGGCGCCATGCTGACGCACGGCAACTTCTGGGCCAATAACCTGAACGTGATGATGATGAGCGACCTCGCCAGCAGCGATGTCGCGCTCAACTTCGCTCCGCTGTTTCACGTTGGCGGCATGTGCTGCGTGAGCTTGCCCATCCTGATGGCGGGCGGCCACCTTGTGCTGCAGCGCAGCTTCGATCCGGCCGGCGTGATGCAGGCGGTGGCCGAGCATCGCGTGACGGTGAGCTTCGCCGTGCCCGCCATGCTGCTGTTTGTCAGCCAGCACCCGGATTTCGAACGGGCCGATCTGTCCAGCCTGCGGGGCATCTCGGTGGGCGGCGCGCCCATGCCCGAGCCGTTGTTGCGGCTGTTCGTTGCGCGCGGCATCCCCGTCAACCAGGGCTACGGGCTGACCGAGACCGCCGCCGCGACCACCTTCCTGGACCCCGGGCGCGCGCAGGACAAGCTCGGCTCCTGTGGCACGCCGGCCATGCTGACTGAAGTCAGCATCCGCGATTTCGAGGGCAGGCTGTTGACCGAACCCCACGCGCGCGGCGAGATCTGCGCGCGTGGCGGCAATATCATGAAGGGCTACTGGAACCGCCCGGACGCCAGCGCCGCAGCGTTCTACGAAGGCGGCTGGTTCCGTACCGGCGACGTTGGCTATGCCGACGAAGAAGGCTTCTACTATGTCTGCGACCGCCTSAAGGACATGRTCATCASCGGCGGCGAGAACGTCTACCCGGCTGAGGTGGAGAGCGTGCTGTACGAGCATCCCGCCATTGCGGAAGTCGCCGTGATCGGTGCGCCCGATCCGCGCTGGGGCGAGCACGTGGTCGCCGTGGCGGCGCTCAAGCCGGGGGCCAGCCTGACGCTGGATGAACTGCAGGCCTTCGCGGAGCCGCGGCTGGCGCGCTACAAGCTGCCGCGTGCGTTGAGGGTGGTGGCGGCGTTGCCGCGTAATCCAACGGGGAARGTGTTGAAGGTGCGGTTGAGGGAGATGGGATTGGAGTAGGGGGGGTGGCCCATGGTGGGGGGGGTCTGCTGCTTCTTTCGCTGATTCTTTGTGCGGCGTTGGTTTTTGGACCCAAGTGCGTACGACATCCCCCTGCGGGGGACGCCGGTCACTCTTCTTTGCTTCGGCAAAGAAGACTAACGAGAAGAAAGCCGACCCTGCCGGGAGCAGAACAATCAGGCTCTCGAATATCAATGATTTCGTCGTACGGCCCGGAGTGCCGGCGGGCTTCTGCCGGTACCGGCTTGACTGGCCACGATCCTGCCAGCTTCCGGGATTCGTGGTGCGGCCCCCGGTAGCAGACATCACTTGCTTCAAGCCGTCTGTCGCTCGCGTAGTGGCCGGCCACGAAGTTGCAGGCGCACCGGTTCCGTCGTGGGCGCGGTGGCACCGGATTGATATGCCCAAGACCGTGACCACCGCGCCCGCCCCACCACGAAACCATTGACGGGCGATGTGTCGTGATGGCGCGCACCGGTAACGGCAGATGGTCGAACGCTCACCGCACACGAGGTCAGGGGCTGTACCACGTAACCCATGGGTCATGGAGAAGCGACGTCCTTTGGGCCGGTG
>NZ_JBFTLX010000416.1:0-3515 GCF_056396665.1 Cupriavidus sp. 05T313
AATGGAGCGCGCTTGTGCGCCTGCGCCACGAGCGGCCGCCTTTTGGCATCCACGCGGCCTGGGTCGACGGTGGCAGCGTCGCCGTGAGCGAAGAGGTGGTGCTCGCCACGCCGTTTTGCTCCCTTCTGCATTTTAGGAGGGACATTGCGCCCGGACAACCGCGCGTATTGCTGATCGCGCCCCTGGCGGGCCATTTCGCCAGCCTGCTGCGAGCGACGGCGGCCACGATGCTGGCTGACCACGATGTCTACCTGACCGACTGGCGTAATGCGCGCGACATCCCCTTATCCTGCGGGCCCTTCGGCTTTGACGACTTCGTCGCCCAGTTGATCGGTCTTCTCCGCTTTCTCGGTCCAGGCACGCACGTGGTGGCGGTCTGCCAGCCGACGGTGGCCACCCTGGCCGCCGTCGCGCTGATGGCCGAAGACGGCGATCCGGCGCTGCCGCGCAGCATGACGCTGATGGCCGGGCCGATCGATGCCCGCGTCAATCCGACCCGCATCAATGAACTGGCGGTGCGCACCCCACTCGCCTGGTTCGAGGCCAGCCTGATCGACACCGTGCCGGCCCGCTTCGCGGGGGCAAGGCGACGCGTCTACCCAGGCTTCGTGCAGGTGTGCGCCTTTCTCTCCATGAATCTGGATCGGCATATTGCTTCGCTGATCCATGCCTACCAATACAAGCTGGATGGTGAGACGGCCAAGGCCGAGGCGATTCGAGCCTTCTACACCGACTATTTTGCGACAATGGACCTGCCGGCCGAGTTCTACCTCGAGACCGTGAGTCGGGTGTTCCAGCAGCACGTCCTGCCGCGCGCCTGCTTGACGGTGGCGGGGCGGCGCGTGGACCTGCGTGCCATCCGGCGCACGGCACTGCTGACAATCGAGGGGGAAAACGATGACATCTGCGCGGTTGGGCAGACCGAGGCGGCGCAGGAGCTGTGCAGCGAGCTACGGTCTAATCTGAAATCCCACTATGTGCAGACCGGTGTTGGGCACTACGGCGTGTTCGCCGGCCGGCGCTGGGCGACGCAGGTCTATCCGCTCCTGCGCAAGATCATCCACGAAACGGAACAGCGTTGCGTGGAGGCCGCCCAGCCGGTGCCCGGCTGATGGCAACGCGCGGGCCCGCCCTCCCCGTCCCACATAAGGGGGAAGCACCAGCCCATGCATGCTTGTGCCGCGCCGCAATGCCGCTGCACAGGTCATGCGCAGCCTGGGTCTGCCCGGGGTCGGAAATATTGCGAATCCACTAGGTGCCCCGGGTGCGCCATCACCAGGCCGGCATGTTTTCCTGGCGACACATGGATCAGCTACTGCCGCTGGCTTGCATCGACGTCAGGCCTTGGCGGTGCGCGACGCCTGGTCAACGACCTGCTTTGCTGCCTTGGACGTCGTGTTGCTCGCTGTGCCGAGGATCTGTTCTGCACCTTCGCCCGCTTGCTTCGCGGTCTGGTACATCGACTCATACAATTTATTGGTGGCAGCGATCACCGAGGCCAGTGCGCCCACCGCGCCTTCCGAACCGGCTGGTGCGCTGCTGGCGAGATCATCGACCAACTCCTGCATGCGGCGATTGTACGCTTCGGACTGCGCCTCGGTCATCTTGGTGAACTCGGCCTGGGTAGCCGCCCCGATCTCGCGCAGGCGGCGGTTGTAAGACAGCACCTTCTCGCTGAGGGGTTTCATCATACCGGCCTGTAGCGCGAGCCACTCCTGTGGGTCTTTGGCGGACAACGCCATCTGCGAGTTCTCCTGCGCCTCAGTCAACGTCGACTTCATGACTTCCAGATTCAGCTCAACGAGTCTCTCGAAGCTTTCGAGGGCCTTGTTTGCCAGGCCGAACATCACGGCCACGTTTGCCTGTTGTGTGGCGGTGAATTGTTCGGGGGGAAACGCGTTCATCATGCACTCCTGAAATTGGCCGGACACCCCTCCTGCTGCCGGACGGCCATGCTTGTGTGATTGCCCGGCGTCGACATCAGCGTGAGCGCGGAACGTGCGATCCGGGACGTCCCTGACAAGAGGGGTATTGCCAGTTCATGTCGGACCCGATTCATTCAATATCGCCTCCCCCCTATTTGCAAGGCAAGGCACGCGCTTTTTTTAACGCTTTCGCGCCAGGTGTTGAGTATCGCCAACTCCACCACTGGGGCTGCGTGCGCGGTTGCAGGTGCCGTTCTTAACGGACAGGACGTACGCAATTTCAAGCGTTGGTACCCGCCTGACAGGCGAATCGAGGGATTTGCTTCGTATCCGTCAGCAGAACCCATGTTGACTTGGCAATACTGCTCCGTCAGGTCATTGGCGTTGTGGGGGGCATCGGAGGCTATGGCATCACGGCTGACGATCTGATGTCAGAACTGATAGCCGCGCTCCCGCCAGTACTGCCAATCGGCAATGGCCTGCTGCGTCAGCTCGTCGCTCGCCAGTGGCACGAGTTGCGCTAGTGGTACAGCAAGCTTGCGCTTGTTCCATCGTATCCACACGAAGGCTTCAGTCTCGCACACGTCCTCCGGCGCCATTGCGATCACCTGAACCCGGTCGCCGGGGCTGAGCGGTGAGGTTGGCGACCTCTTGCGAACCTCAGCTTCAAACGGAACGGTGAGTTGCTCGTCGAGGTAGTAGTACCATGCCATAGACCGCTCCTCTGAGTTGTAAGCGTCGACGACCACCTCCATCTCGATTCGCTGTTCGCGGTCCGGCTCGATCTTGCGTTTAGACATGTTTGTCGTACTGATGTCGATGGAAGACTGGAAGCTCAGAGGTCGACGACCTTGCGCAGAAGTGCAAACGAGACACGCCAGTGGCCCTCATCGGGATTGCACTGCACAGAAGCAGTCTTCTGGTTGATGCGTACGATGGTGCCGATGCGCTCGTGCAAGTGCTGGTCCGTGAAGGCCACCGTGTCACCGGCCACGAAGTCAGCACGTTGCGCACGGGGCGGTGGCGGTGGATCGTGCGGTGATGGTTGGGCCGCAGCGTTGGCGTCGGCGATGACCGCGGCATAGGGCAAGGCCCAGCGCCGGCGCGTAGCGGTGTCCTCGATCACGGCCTGGGTCTGCCGCAACTCAAGGATACGGCCCTGCCGCAGCGGCTGGATGAGATCGTCGGCCACGTAACTGACGGTCATGCCGATATGCAGGTGCCGGCGGCTCTCCAGGATCCGCTTCGGATCGTCGAGCATCCGACCGATGGTCAGATACAAGCGGTACAGGTCGGCGCTCGGGGCGAGGCGCAATGCGTCAAGAATGTCCATGACGCACAGTTTACCGGTTAGCGTGGCAGCGGTAGCAGTTCGTGGACCCGGCTGATGGGGTGGGCTGGCAGGCGCTCCAGGGTATCCTTGAGCCAGCCATAGGGCTCGATACCATTCAGGCGACAGGTACCCAGCAGCGAGTACATCGTCGCGGCGGCACGCCCGCCACGCGGCGAGCCCACGAACATAAAATTCGCTCTGCCAACGGCAATTGGGCGGATGGCGCGCTCGAGGCGATTGTTGTCCGGCTCCAGGAT
>NZ_JBFTLX010000417.1:0-3483 GCF_056396665.1 Cupriavidus sp. 05T313
GAACGTACCTTCGGTGAACGTACCTTCGGTTGGATGGTTCGCTGGCGTCGCCTTGTCAGGGACTACGAGCGACGTCCTGATGTGTCCGAGGCCATGGTCTATATCGCAATGGGCGGGCTGCTGCTACGCAGAATCGCCCATCCCTGAATTATCAAACGGGTTCTTAGACCACGCTGGGTCGACCGGCCACTCGCTCTATCGCAGCCAGTCGTATTGCCTTCCATGATTACTAGCATGTCGACACCCAGGACTATCTAAATATCGTGGCTCAATGGCTGGCCTGCACGTCCCCTTGCCGACGCTTCGCAGACGTCCTCGCGGGCGTCTACGCACGACACGGGGCCGACGTGAGTTGCTAGCTCTTCATCGTAACGGACTTGCACCGTTTATCCTTTGCCGGTCTCCCGGCGCACAGTAATGTTAGTACGTAAAATCGCTAACTTATTGATTTTACTGGCTTTGCGCTCGGACTTTGCGTAGCATCTTTACTACACTTCACGCCATGCGGCCTGTCTCAGCATTGGATGGCTTGGTATGGCGCCGCCGACAGATTGATATCGCAGGACATTGAATCGTCGCCAAGATGCTGGACAACACAAATGGCCCAAGTTGCTGGGCGTTCGGCCGTTGTGATGGCGCCGTGATGGCGTTTTGCAACGCGTAACACGATTGGGGGATAGTCGGAAGGGAGACTCATAACCATACTCGCCAGCGGCGGTCCGACTGCCGAACCGTGGTTGACTCCAAAGGCCACCCGGCCCTGTGGGAATCTTTACACGACATAACAAATAAAACGGTGGTAGCACACCATGATGAAGTCGCGAAAAAAACCGGCTAAACGCCGAAGCGAGAGGGGTCAAAATGAGAGGCATTTCCATTCGCGCTGCCGTCACCGGCCAAGCGCCACAGATTATTAGCATCCTCGAACAATGCGGGCTTGATGCTTCGGCCCTCAATCTATTTGCAACTACATTCCATATCGCCGTCACCGAATCCTTGATCGTCGGTTGTGCTGGCGTGGAACGGCATGGTGACACCGCAATCATCGGGCCCGTTGCCGTGCTTGCCGATTACCGCGACCGTGGTATCGCTTCGTCTCTGGTGCAAGCTGCACTCATGCGCGCCCGAGCTGGAGGGTGTCGACAAGCAGTGATGTTAGCGATGCGCTTTGCGACTTACTTTAGTCGTCACGGGTTTACGCTGATGCCGCGCCGCGCGCTACCGGCAGAGGTACAAGCGTCACAGGCATATCAATGGCAGGCCAATTCGTCCGATGTCTGCATGAAATGCGACCTGATCTCCGGCTGACTTCCCGTCTTACGGTCACTTCCGACCCGCGTCGGGTCGGGGAGCGCCGTGATCAACGCATGGGGGCTCTATACGATCATCCCTGAAGAAGATGTCGGCGTTTTCCTCACGAGCCTGCTTGGCAAATGGCAGGATACGTGTCCCGTTGCCAGCGCTCGATCGCCTCTAGGTCGCGCTGATATGCGCGCTGCAACGACTTCTGCGGCATCAGGTTCAGACGCGATGAACTGGGTCGGCTCGGTCAGAAGGCAGGAATACGCGTGGAATATCGCAGACAAGAGAACATCGCAGTCAAATCGCCGACGGCATTGGTCGCCGGCCTGATGCGGCCAAAGGCGACCTTCCGGCAGCGAAATCTCTATTGTCAGTTTGAGTTGAGCGAACTGCCGGCAACTGAGCTGAAGAGCCTGGAGACAAAGGCATCCAGCATAGTGGTTTGCATGCCAAGTGGCAGTTTTATGCCGATAGAGCGAAGCGAAGCCAGTTGCCACCTCGGGTTCGGTCGCCCGATTGGCGAGAATATAGTCGCCCAGCCCTGACGAAGCAGATCACCCACACTGTCCGTTTCGCCAATCGCCACGCCTGGGGTGTCATCGTCGCGACTCTGCTACTCACGCTCGCCAGAGGCATCTATGCCGCAAGGCATTTTTCCATCAACACTGATATCGGTCGCCTGATTGACACGAACGAGCCCTGGGCTCGACGCGATGCCGCGCTTAGTGCAGCGTTTCCACAGCGGGATAACCTGATTCTGGCCGTCGTGCAAGCGCCGGCTAGCGAACTCGCAGGCGCCGCAGCCGACGCGCTGGCCGAAGCGCTGCGTCGGCAGCCGACACGCTTTCGCATGGTAAGCCAGCCAGGCGGAGGCGATTTCTTTTCGCGCAACGGTTTGCTCTTCCTGTCCAACGACGAATTGCGCGACATGACTGGCCAGCTCGTGCAGGCGCGCCCACTGCTCAACGCCCTGGCGCACGGCCCGTCGCTGCGCGGTCTTGCCGACACACTTTCGACAACGCTGGCGCTACCGCTGCAGATCGGGCAAGTCAAGCTGGGCGATATGGCGCGCCTGTTGGGCAACAGCGCTGCGACTGTCGAGCAGGTGCTGGCGGGTAAGCCGGCCGCTCTTTCATGGTCCGCGCTGGCAGGCATGCCACAGCTGGGTCCGGAAGGCCAAGCCAGCAGCTTTGTGTCTGTCAGCCCGATACTGGACTTTAGCGACCTGGAGGCCGGCGCCAAGGCTTCCGACGCCATCCAATGCTGCCGCAGCGCAGTTGCGATTGCGGGAGCGCTACGGCGCCGCGGTAAGGTTGACCGGACCGCAGCCGCTGGCTGACGACGAGTTCTCCTCTGTCAAAGACGGCGCTCTGGTCAACGGGGCACTCACTACGCTGGTGGTAATCCTGATTCTCTGGTTGGCATTGCACTCGCCCCGGCTGATCCTGGCAGTCTTGGTGAATGTGTTTGCGGGCTTGGTCCTGACCGCGGCGTTCGGCCTCTTCCTAGTGGGTTCGCTCAACATGATATCCATTGCCTTCGCCGTGCTGTTCATCGGGCTTGGCGTGGATTTCGGGATTCAGTTCGGCGTGCGCTATCGCGCCAGACGGTATCGATACAGTAACTTGGCGCTGGCGCTCTCTCGGGCTGCGCAAAGCGTGGGGATGCCATTGGCACTAGCAGCTGCAGCCACTGCAGCCGCCTTCTTCTCCTTCGTACCGACCAGCTACCGCGGCCTTGCGGAACTGGGCAAGATCGCCGGTTCCGGCATGATCATCGCCTTTGCCAACACGATCACGCTACTGCCGGCACTGATCACCGTGTTACACCCTCCCGGCGAGACCAGCATTCCCGGCTTTGCATGGTTGGCCCCCGTCGACAGTTTCTTCGAGCGCCATCGCAAGCCGGTTTTGTTGATCACATGCGTGGCAATCCTGATTGGACCCCCCCTGCTGCCGCACCTGCGGTTCGACTTCAATCCACTGCACCTGAAAGACCCGCACTCGGAGTCAATGTCCACCCTGCTGTCGCTTAAGGATGTGCCCCAGGTGTTACGTCCCGCCAATTTTGAGGTTTGGCGAGGGGTGTTTGTCGCGGTTTCGGCAAGAGCGAGTTTAGGAACATCGCCTTGACCATCGCGAGACACGACGGGCGTAAAGAAGGCCAGTACTCCTCTGATAT
>NZ_JBFTLX010000418.1:0-3416 GCF_056396665.1 Cupriavidus sp. 05T313
CGGCCGACCAGGTCGGCGTCCTGCCAGCCGGTCATGCGGCAGAAGGCGGGATTGACGTAGGTGATGCGGCCGTTCAGGTCGAGCGCGCGCAGCCCGATCAGCATGGAGTTTTCCATCGCGCGCCGGAACGAGGTCTCGGCCAGCAGGGCGCGCTGTGCCTCGGAGCGGCGGCTGGTATGCCGCCACATGCTCCACAGGCTCCACAGGAGGAAGCACGACAGCCCGACCACCAGCCACAGCAACATGTTGTTGGGCAGGTTGGAGGCGGGCGGGTAGGCGTCCGCGCGCAATGACAGCGAATGGCCAGGCGGGTCGAGCAGCACCTCGTACGACAGCGCATTGCCGGGTACTGGCCGCAGCGAGGTGCTGGCGCGGATCTGGTTGTTCTTGTCGATCAGCGAGAAGCGGTAGCGCTCGGTCAGCTCCGGTGGCAGGAGGTGGGTCAGGATGCCATTGACGGAGTACAGCGCGCCCAGCGTGCCGAGGAACTCGTTGTCGCGCACGATCGGCACTTCCATCAGCATGAAGCTGTCGCCGCGGTCGTTGACCAGCGGGCGCGAGTACACCACGCGCTGGGTTTCGCGCGCGGCGTCGAAAGTATCGAGGACTTCGGGTTCCAGCGGCTGGTCCTGGGTTTCGCGCAGGCGGCCGGCGAATTCCGAGGTGGACGGCAAGGACCAGCGCCCGCGCCGGGTTGCGTCGAGCCAGTTGACGAACACGATCTCGGGGTTCTCGCGCAGGATTTCCTGCGCGGCTGTCCGATAGGCGCCCTGGTCGAGCTGGGCGGCGGCAATGTCCCGCGCCAGCGAGGCAAGCTGGTCCTGGTTGCTCAGCAGCGACAGGCGCACGCGTTGCTGGGCCCAGGCCGCGTCGCGATAAAGCGCGTCGCGTTGTTGCTGGCGCTCGGTTTCATGCAGCGACCACAGGATCACCCCCATCGCCACGGTGAACAGCACGATCGCCACCAGCGGGATGAACATGAACCAGCTGGTTGCCACCAGGTTGCGCCAGCGCAGCCACCACAAGCCGCGCGGCGGCCCGTTGACGGCCGCGGGCTCGTCCGCATGGCCGAGCGTATCGAGGTGCGTCAGCGGGCTGGGCGGCGCGGCTAGCGCAGGGTCGCCGCCGCTCGCCTTGGCGGTGCCGGAAGCGGAGGGAGGGACGATGGCGGCGCGGAGGTGGGAAAAGAAATCTTTGAGGGACGGCATGGCGGGATTGACGACTGACCGACCAGTGTAACGGGATTGCAGGCGCGCGTCGCTTGGGGTAAGCGCCAATGCGGCAGTGCGGCATTCCTGCCGAGGGCGCGGCGGGCGACAGGTGTTTCCCGGCGAGGGCTGGCGCGATGTTGTGGTGCGTTGCGGCAATATCCCACATTATGAGAAACCATATCGTAATTTGAAAATTAGGCTTGTCTTGCCCAATGTGCTTCCATAGAATCGGTCCGACCGAAAAGTGCGGACGGTAGTGCTGTGTCCGGTCCTGCCAGCTGAATCTGGCAAGCCCGGGCGAAGCGCTAGCGATGGGGATGCGAAACATTCGTGGCCCGCGCGCCGTACCGTAGTCACACCGTCAGGCCGGGGCTCTCACGACATGAATCAGGGGAGCGCCGAGGCAGGAATTCACCAGGAGACAGTCATGTCAGCTGTACCAGAGCAGATCCTCGGCGCCAGCAGCGCCAACGACGCCGATCCCCAGGAAACCCACGAGTGGCTCGATGCGCTTCAGGGCGTGATCGCCGCCGAAGGCACCGACAGGGCCGCCTTCCTGATCGAGAAGCAGATCGAATACGCACGCGTGAACGGCGTCAATCAGCCGTTCCACGCTGAAACGCAGTACATCAACACCATCCCGGTGGAGCAGCAGGCCCGCATTCCCGGCGACCAGGACATCGAGCACCGCATCCGCTCGTACACGCGCTGGAACGCCATGGCGATGGTGCTGCGCGCCAACAAGCACACCAACGTTGGCGGCCATATCTCCTCGTTCGCTTCCGCGGCCACGCTGTACGACGTTGGCTACAACCACTTCTGGCACGCCCCGTCCGAGAAACACGGCGGCGACCTGGTGTTCGTGCAGGGCCATTCGGCCCCCGGCGTGTATTCGCGCGCATTCCTGCTCGGCCGCCTGAGCACCGAGCAACTCGACAGCTTCCGCCAGGAAGTCGACGGCAAGGGCATCTCGTCCTACCCGCACCCGTGGCTGATGCCTGACTTCTGGCAATTCCCGACAGTGTCGATGGGCCTGGGCCCGATCATGGCCATCTACCAGGCCCGTTTCATGAAGTACCTGCACAGCCGCGGCCTGGTACAGACCGAAGGCCGCAAGGTATGGGCATTCCTCGGCGACGGCGAGACCGACGAGCCGGAATCGCTCGGCGCCATCGGCATGGCCGGCCGCGAGAAGCTCGACAACCTGGTGTTCGTGATCAACTGCAACCTGCAGCGCCTGGACGGTCCGGTGCGCGGCAATGGCAAGATCATCCAGGAACTGGAATCCGAGTTCCGCGGCGCCGGCTGGAACGTGATCAAGGTAGTGTGGGGCAGCCGCTGGGACCAGTTGCTGGCACGCGACAAGAAGGGCCTGCTGATGAAGCGCATGATGGATTGCGTGGACGGCGAGTACCAGACCTTCAAGGCCAAGGATGGCGCCTATGTGCGCGAGCATTTCTTCAACACGCCCGAACTCAAGGCGATGGTGGCCGACTGGTCCGACGAGGACATCTGGCGCCTGAACCGCGGCGGCCACGATCCGCACAAGATCTTCGCCGCCTATAGCGCCGCCAACGAGCACAAGGGCCAGCCTACGCTGATCCTGGCCAAGACCATCAAGGGCTATGGCATGGGCGACGCCGGCCAGGCCATGAATATCAGCCACCAGCAGAAGAAGATGCCGGTGGACGCGATCCGCCGCTTCCGCGACCAGTTCAATATTCCTGTCGCCGACGACAAGATCGAGGAAGTGCCGTACGTCACCTTCGAGGAAGGCTCGAAGGAACTGGAATACATGCGCAACCGCCGCATGGAGCTGGGCGGCTACCTGCCGGCCCGCCGCCAGAAGGCCGAAGCCCTGAAGGTGCCCGAGCTGTCCGCGTTCGACGCGCTGCTCAARGCCACCRGCGAAGGCCGCGARGTSTCCACSACCATGGCCTTCGTGCGGATCCTGAACACSCTGCTCAAGGACAAGMAGRTYGGCAAGCACGTGGTGCCCATCGTGCCCGAYGAGTCGCGCACCTTCGGCATGGAAGGCCTGTTCCGCCAGATCGGCATCTGGAACCAGCAAGGCCAGAAGTACGTGCCGGAAGACCATGACCAGCTGATGTTCTACAAGGAATCGCAGACTGGCCAGGTGCTGCAGGAAGGCATCAACGAAGCCGGCGCCATGTGCGACTGGATTGCCGCCGCCACGTCGTACTC
>NZ_JBFTLX010000419.1:0-3391 GCF_056396665.1 Cupriavidus sp. 05T313
TGTTACGTCCCGCCAATTTTGAGGTTTGGCGAGGGGTGTTTGTCGCGGTTTCGGCAAGAGCGAGTTTAGGAACATCGCCTTGACCATCGCGAGACACGACGGGCGTAAAGAAGGCCAGTACTCCTCTGATATCGTGCGACGTTTCCGGACCTCGTACGAACATCAGAACAGACTGGCCTATGCATCGGATTGTATTCGCGTTTCCCACTCTCGAACAACATCTTCGCGCCGTTCGTGCCACCCCGCAGTCGTACCGGCCCAAGGTCTGCATCCATTGCGGTGGCGCCTGTCTGTGGTGCCATGGCTGCTACCACCGCAAGGCCGACCGCGGCGAGGACGGCTCGCTCAATCCGGCACCGGTTCCACGCTTTCGTTGCCCAACGTGCCGCCGCACCTGCTCGCGCCTGCCGCTGTGCATCTGCCCACGCCGCTGGTACGACTGGGCACTGCAGCAGCAAGTCCTGCTGCTCCTGCTCATCGGCGCATCGCTGCGCCGCGTGGCCGCCGTGTTCGCGCTGAGCTACCACACCGTGCGGCGCTGGTGGCACTGGCTCCAGGCGCACGGCGCGACCTTCATGTTCCATCTGCGCAGCCGCTTTGCCGAACTGGGCCGCGCCGCCGATTCCACCACGTTCTGGCTCACCTGCTTCGCGCGAATGCCGTTGTGTGAGGCAATGGCCTGGCTCGATCACGACGACCAGGATGTCCCGTGATCAATTGACTCCAACGCGGGCCGCGATGGGCCAATTCGCATTGGCACCGGGACTCCACACACTTTGCCCACTGCCGCCGGATTCGGATTGCAGGTCTCATGGCGTTTCCCTTTTTACGAGGAACGTTCATGAATGACATCGATCCGAAGGCACTGTTTCGCCTGTCCGTGCTGGGCCCGCTGGTCAGCCGCGAGAAGCTGGGCCGCGGCGAGCTGCAGCAGCTCCTGCGGCAACTGGCCCGCCAGGAGTATGCGATCCCCGGCTCGCGCCGGCGCCACATCGGCGAGAAGACCCTGCAGGCCTGGTACTACGCCTGGCGGCGCGAGGGCATCGCGGGGCTGGCCGACAAGCCCCGCACCGATACCGGCCGCTCCAAGCTGCCCGAGCCGGTGCAAACCGCGGTGCTGGCCGCCAAGCGCGAGAACCCGCGCCGCTCGATTCGCCAGATTCGCCTGCTGCTCGAGGCCAGCGGCGTTGTGCCGCGCGACTCGCTCTCGCGCTGCGCGGTGCACCGCCTGCTTCAGACGCATGGGCTCTCGCGCATTGCCGGCCCAGCGGTCGTGCCCGACGAGAAGCGCAGCTTCGTGGCCGAACACGCCGGCTCCATCTGGTACGGCGACGTCATGCACGCACCCACGCTGTCGTTCGGCGGCCGGCGCATGAAGACCTATCTCGTCTCGCTCATGGATGACGCCTCGCGGCTCATCGCCCACAGCGCCTTCTGCCTGTCCGAGACGGCGCTGGATATCGAGGGCGTGCTCAAGCAGGCGCTGCTCAAGCGCGGCGTGCCAAAGATGATCGTCGTCGACAACGGCGCAGCGTATCGCGCTTCGACCCTGCAGGGCATCTGCGCACGCCTGKCGATCCGACTGGTCTATTGCCGGCCATACGCACCAGAAGGCAAGGGGAAGTTGGAACGCTGGCACCGGACCCTACGCGAGCAGTTCCTCGCCGAGCTCGACATCACCCATCTGCGCGACCTGGCCGACCTGAACGCCCGCCTGTGGGCCTGGGTCGAGCAGGTCTATCACCGCAACCCACACAGCGCGCTCGATAACCAAACGCCGCTGGCCCGCTATCAGCAGGACCTGCCCAGGATCCGCTCGCTGGGCTCGCTGGCCGCGCAACTCGATGAGCTGTTCCTGCATCGCGTCGCGCGCCACGTGCGTCGCGATGGCACGGTGTCGTTCCAGGGCAAGCGCTTCGAGGTCCCGTACGAGCTGACCGGCCAGACCGTGCAGCTCGTCGTCGATCCGCATACCGCGACGGTCAGGCGGGTCGAGAGCGAATCCGGACAGCCGCTGGGCGCCGCCACCGAACTCGACGCCGTTGCAAACCTCACCCGCCGGCGTCGCAAGCCCCTGTCGGAACCGGCGACCGGCGAACCTGCCTCGCCGGGGCCCAATCTGATCGAGCTCGTTCACCAGCGCCACTACGCACCGGAGGCATGACATGTACCGACAACACTTCGGCCTGCGTCGTGCGCTGCTGGACAAGGATTCGACCGAACTGTGGGACGACGGTGCGCTCGCCCAGTTGACTGAGCGCTTCCAGTGGCTGCTGACCAGCCCCGGCATCGGCCTGCTCACCGGCGAGCCCGGCGTGGGCAAGACCGCCGCGCTGCGCCACATCACCCGCACGCTCAATCCGCATCGCTATCTGGTCATCTACTTGGCCGAGACCGAGTTCGGGCGCGTCGATCTGTACCGGGCGCTGGCCCGCGCGCTCGGCCTCGAACCCGGCTATCGGCGCGCCGACCTGTGGCGCGACCTGAAGCAGCGCATCACCGAGCTGGCCGACAGCAAGCAATTGCTGCCCGTGTGGATCATCGACGAAGCCCAGAACCTGCCGCCCGAGTTCTTCCGCGACTTCCCGTCGTTCCTGAACTTCGCCTTCGATGCCCGTGACCTGCTCACCGTCTGGTTCGCCGGTCATCCGAGTCTGGCCAGTACGCTCGAGCGCGCGCCGTACGCCGCCTTGTATGGACGCATTCAGGCGCGTGTGCTGTTCAAACCGGTCTTCGAGCGTGAACGCTTCGCGCAGCTCATTGCGCACGCGCTCAAGAGCGCCGGCTGCACCCACACGCTGCTGGCCGACTCCGGGCTCGAACTGCTGCGGCAGGCCTCGCGTGGCCTACCGCGGCAGGCCGGGCGCATCTTGCGCACCACCATGCAATTGGCCGTTCCGAAAGGGCTCAATCACCTGCCAGACGAGCTGCTTCAACAGGCTATCGAGGAGTTGCGATGACTGCCGGTAGTCAACACAAGGAGTCTTCCCGCATGCGATCCAAGAACACGCCCCGTCCTGCCATGCCCCCGATGCCGATTCCACCCACACTATCTGACGAGGCAGCCGCGCAAATCCAGCACTTCCTCTCAGATTGCTTCCTGTGGTTCAGCGCCACGTACCGGGACCAGATCCGCCGCTATTACGAACCATGGCACGGTGGCGGCAAACGCCAACCCCGTCTGGACGATCCGTTCTAAGCAACAGCCCCGGCCATCCCGGGGCTGTTTGCCCTTCGCCCCCCTTCATCGTGCGACGATTCTCGGACTTCGCCTCATTCCATCTCACGCTACGCCGGAGTTGCTCTGCGCCTCCGGCAACCCGCGACGATTGCCGACGTCTCACCTCGAATAGCTCGCGACGCCGCTCCTCAAATAGCCCGGGACGTAACA
>NZ_JBFTLX010000420.1:0-3338 GCF_056396665.1 Cupriavidus sp. 05T313
CGAGTTCTTCGGTGACGGACAGGTCCTTGATGGCGAGGGTGGTAGTCATGGCAGTTCTCCTTGGGAGCGATTGTGACGGACAGGTCCTTGATGGCGAGGGTGGTAGTCATGGCAGTTCTCCTTGGGAGCGATTGGGACTTGGGGTTCGGTTGGTTCGAGCATTGTTTCTGCGCTCGGGAGGTACAAACGCATGGAGTGTGCCAAGGCGGGGCAGGTCAGCGTGAATCGCCCGCAAAGGCAGGCTGGGCTTGGGATCGATTTTTTTCGGGTACGAAAAATGGCGTCAAAGCCTGGCGCGTGCGGGCCTGGATCTGGCGGGTGCAAACCAACACAACAACACCGGGTGTCTGCTATTACGAGACACGCTGGGCCCGTGCATCGGAGGCGGACCGCACGTGCGCCTTGTAAGAGGCTCATTGGCCTCTCGCAGGAAGGCCTGATCCGTAGCGTGCCAACGGATGCCACGGCAGCCAAGGCCGACCGAATACCGGACGGAGAACGGCGCCATGGTAAAGGCCCAACATCAACCATGCCGGAGGCAGCATGCAGGAAGAGTTCGGGTACAAGGATGCGGCCGGTCGATGGGTCGCGGGGTTCGGGTCCCGTCGCGATGCCATTTCGGCGGCAGCGCAGATGGGCATGACGCAGGTGGTTACCGCGGGCTTTAGCCCTGAGCCTCCGTCCTACTTCGCGCGGTTCGAAGCGACGAGGATTATCGAGCGGATGCTCTCTGGCATGGCCTTGGGCGAACACGAGGGCAAATTGATTGGCAGCGAGCAAGCCCAAGATGTGCTCGCCCCCATTCTCGCGGCAGCGATCGGTGATGGCTTTCCCGGCCGCGAGTCCCCAGAGTCATGGAAACTTCAACTGGATCTCATGGATCGGCTGGAAGCCGCGGTTGCCGCATGGCTGGAAGAGAATCACCTGGAGTTCGCGCCGCCTAAAGTCGTGGTGTACGGGTCGGAGCAACTCCACGTCACCGGCACGAATCTGGATGTACCGCTTCGGTAGGCCTTTTGGGGGTAGCTTTGATTTCGGCGCCATTTACGACGGTTCGCAAGCCCAGCAGCGATGCGATGTTGAAAACGACAGCAATCGAGAGCATGAAAGGCTAGCACCTCTGTTAGTCGCCGCGGTGGTCGAATAGGGCGATAATGGCGCTTCAGGCCACCCCTCAGCTTGATCATGAAAATCCTGTTTCTTGTGCGGCATGCCAAATCGAGTCGCGACGATCCGTCCTTGCCCGACCGGCAGCGACAGTTAGACAATCGCGGCCGCAATGACGCGTCCAAGATGGGCAAACGCCTGACTGATCGCGGCGTCGATCCCGATCTACTCATGTCGAGCCCGGCGCTGCGTGCGCTGACCACGGCGCAACTCATCGCCGATGAGATCGGCTACAAGCGCAAGGACATCGTCGTCGATGAGCGCCTCTATGCCAGCAGCTCGGACAACTTGCTCACCATGATCTGCGCACTCGACGACAGGCTGGACCGCGTGATGCTCTTCGGCCACAATCCCGAGTTCACCGACCTCGCACATCGGCTATCGAGCGCGATCATAGACATGCCCACATGCGCAATCGCGGAGTTTTGCTTCGACGCAAAGGCGTGGGCGGATGTCGCGGAGATCGGCCCGGCGAAGGTGAGGATGGACGCACCGAAGAGATAGTGCAGGCATTCGCCAATGCGCAGCGCCAGGCCCAGCTTCATCGGCCCCGCTACACGGCTTGAAAAGGCGGCAGTGTGTACACTACCGTCCTACATTTTTTGTTTGGCCCATGAAGATCACTATCAACGAAGAGCTCCGTGCCTATATCGATCCACTTACAGAAGACGAATACGCAGCATTAGAACGCAGCTTGCTCTCGGAAGGGTGCCGCGATGCGCTGGTGTTGTGGGGCGATCTCCTGGTGGACGGACACAACCGCTACAGCATCTGCCACGAGCACGGAATCCCTTTCAATACGGTACAAAACCAGACGTTCCAGTCKATGGAMGAYGTGCACCTGTGGATGATCGACAATCACCTCGGGCGGCGCAGCGTATCAGATTTCCAACGAGGGGTACTTGCCCTGCGGAAGAAGGGAATCGTATCCGCGCGTCTGGCGCAAACGCAAGCGCAGCATGCAAAACCTGCCGGGACCGAAGTCGCCACGCAATCCGGGGCCGATCCGGTGTTGACTCGCGAGGCTGTTGCGCGCGCAGCACGGGTGAGCAGTGCGACGCTTGGTCAGATCGAGAAAATCCAGAAGACGGCTGCGCCCGAGTTGGTCAGCGCAGTAAAAGCGGGCGTAATTTCCATTAATGCCGCGGCTGCCGTAGCCTCCTTGCCTGGCGAGAAGCAAGTAGCGGCTGTTGCTGGAGGCAAGAAGGAACTGCGCCAGGTGGCGAGACAGGTGCGCGAGGCCCGCGTGCCACCCAAGCCTGAACTGGCGCCACCGCCCAGCGACGCCACACCCGATCAACTTGCAATTCATCGCCTGACGGTATTGGTTGCACAGCTCACAGAAGAGCGCGATCAGTTGAAAAAGAAGGTGCAGCACTTGACCGTTGCACTCGCAGAGACCCGCGGTGGTCAATAGAGCGGGCGGAGAAGGGCAGGGCTGCCGAGCAGGCGATCGAACGACTACACGGACTGCCGGCGTCCAAGCCGGTCATCAGTGACGACATCGGGCTGTGGCTGGCACCGCGCGCAGTGGCTGCGCTGCGGTCTCAGGGCATCGGCGTGCTGGCGGCCCTGACAGTACGCGTGCCGCGCCGACGCCGCTGGTGGGTGGCCATTCCGGGCCTGGGCGCGGCCGGGCCCGGCGGATTGAAGCGTTCTTCGCCCAGCACCCACAACCGACCGAGCGCGTCCGCGCGCTGATCCCGCGGGAGTGTACCGAGGGAACAATTACGTCATGCCGCTTGAAGGCGACGGGTCGCAGGGGCAGTTTCGCGCGCCGTGCCAGACCTGCACCCTCAATGCGGACAGCGACTACGCGGCCATCCACGGCTGGTTGGCGCTGCAGCAGTCGGCGGCGACCCTGCGCGCCTATCGCAAGGAAGCGAAACGCCTGATCCTTTGGGCGCATCATTGAGCGGGGGCGGCCGTTGTCCTCACTCACCACGGAGGATGCGACAGCCTATCGCAGATTCCTGCGACGACCAACGCCCCGAGAGCGCAGGGTGCTTTTCTTGCTGGAAGCCGCGCCGGTATTGGCTGGCAGCCCCGTAGATAGGATTTAACATAACACGTATTATGTGCTCTGTTGGTATGTTCTGAAGTGTTGCGTGTGGGACGGCACGGAGACTTCAGATACCGCAACGGAAAAGTGCTTTTATGGTATCTTTCGC
>NZ_JBFTLX010000421.1:0-3330 GCF_056396665.1 Cupriavidus sp. 05T313
GTTCCCGTGAGCGCAGGGGGCGGATCATGTAGTCATCGGCGCCGGCCTGCAGGGTATTGACGACGGAGTCTTCGTCTCGCCGGCTGGATAGCACCATGACGGGCACCTCGCAGCGCCAGGCGCCACGTACCGCGCGCACGGCATCCACGGCGGGCATGTCCGCCAGTTCGTGGTCGATCAGCAGGACGTCGTATCCGGACTGGTCGATGCCGTGGAAGAGTTCCTGGCTTGCGTGGTAGGTGTGGCAATAGACGCCGGCGCGCGACAGGGAGTCTGCAAAGGCCTTGGCCTGAACCGATAGGTCCGCTAGCAGTGCGATCTTCATAGAAGTGTCATAAGCGTTATGCAGGTTTGATGGTGGCGAACCGGTCCGCCTCAGGCGCGGCCTGCGCCTGGTCGAAGAGAAGTTCTTCCAGGCGCAGCTTGGCGACCTGACGCTTCAGGTGCCCGATCCCGGTCGCCGAGGCCAATAGCCCGGACTCGAGCAAAGCGATACGCTCGTCGAGTTCGCCTGGCATTTCGGCATACGCGCGCCCCATCGCCTGCAAGGCATGGATGTTGGTGGGAAGGAATGCGGCGGCGAAAAGCATGTCGGGAGTTTACTGGCGGCATGGCGCCAATAAAATCGGACCCGTCCTAAATGAAGGGGGTAAAGCCCATGCAGCGTGAATCCACAAGCTCTCGCGCACGCTTCCCGATGCGGGATTGGCGTGATCCCAACGTCTCCCGGCATTGCGCATGGCCGCGCAAACGCAGCGCGGATTGCTGCGACGCACGTACACAATTTGTCCACAATTGCCAGATCGCGTTATCCACAGTTTGTGTGGATAACCAAGTCCGGTGCGTCGCGTTCGCCCAATAGTGGCGGTTATGTATCGGTCTGCCTAATTTTTGGACAGTGCCGTGGCAGACGGCCAACGGGTGACAGTTGCCGGGGGCGAGCTCAGCGCGCTTGCGCGCGCAGCAGCGATCGGGGCAGGGTGGCCATGCCATGCAACAGCAAGCCCAGGTAAAGAAGGGCGCCGAGCCAATCGGGGCGGGGTTCCAGCAGTGGGCCGGCCAGGCCGATCAGGAGGTCCGGCATGGGCCGGCGCCGCGCGGGATTCCCCGCATCCTTGCCGGCAGCACCACCATGCCGAAGCCGGCGCGGCCGCTCCGTGCATGCCGTTATTCATGCGTCGTGCGTGACCGAGCGCAGACGCACGATGCGGCAGCGCTTGGTGGTGAAATCGGCGGGTGGCGGCGCGGCGTCGTATTGCCAGTCCAGCCCGACAACGGCGACCCCAAGCTCCGCAAGCACCGTCTCCAGCCGTGAGCGGCAGGCCGCTTCCACGACGCTGCCGCCCTCGGCATAAAGGGATAGCGCGTTCGACCCGGTCTGGCGCAGCCGGTAGTCCGCGGCCAGCGGCAAGGCCTGTGCGAAGGCACGCGACAGCACGTCGGCAAAGACCTTGACCGGCTCCCCGTTCCTGCCCGGCAGTACCAGCATGTCGTCGCAGCGGCCTTCGATGCGGGCCAGCGCCAGCGCTGGGCTGCCGCACGGACAAGCGCCGGCGCGCCGTACCAGCACATCGTCGAGCCGGTAGCGGACGATGGGCTGGGTGGTGCGGGTGAAGTCAGTCACGATGGGAACGAAGCGTTCGTGATCCAGCCATTCCGGCTCGACATGGACAAACTCCTCGTTGAGGTGCAGCGTGCCGTGGGCACAAGTCACGCCGAGAAAACCCTCTGTGGCCTGATAGACCTCGCCGGGCTCGCCGAACACGCTGGCCAGCAAGGCGCGGTCGCGGTCTTCCAGCACTTCGGCTACCGAAACGACGCGTGCCGGCCGCAGCGCGCTACGGCCCGCCTGCCGCGCCAGCGCGAGAGCCCGCAGCACCTGCGCGGGCGCCACGACGATGGTGGGCGCATAGCGCTCCAGCCGCGCAAGATGGTCCTCGAACGGCGTGAACAGGTCGAAAAACGCGAACGAGAGCCAGGGATTGCGCACCGCGGTGTAGAGGTTGCTGTTGGTGCGCAGGAACAGCGCCACGCGCTCGCCCGCCAGCAGCCCGCGCGGCAGCAGCCTGGCCAGCAGGGTGCCGGCCCATTGCGCCTGTTCCGGCCGGCTCACCACAAAGGCGCCACGGCCGCCGGAGGTGCCGGAGGACAGCCCCACGCTATAGCCCTGCAAGGTGGGACTGAAATCGCGCGATGCCTCGGCGCGCCGGGCGCACGCCAGGACATCGTCAAGGCGTAGTCCGGCGGTGTTGATCCGGTCGAAGTTGGCCATCAGCACAGCCTTGTCCATRCGTGGCCAGTCCTGCATCGGCCGCGAAAGCCAGGGCGCGAAATAGGGGCTGCGGACCAGCACGCGCTGGCGGAAACGGGTCATCTGCCGGGTCTGGTGCGCCTCCAGTTCGGCGCGGCCGGCAAAGCGCAACCGGCGCGCGTGCCAGTAGGCCCCGAGCATGCGTGGCAACTGCATCAGAGCGCCCCCTCATGAGTCAGCCGGATTTCCACCTGTCCGTTGCGATGCAGGGCATGCAATTGCCTGAGCGTGGCATGGTAGGTCCGTGGGTTCTCCATGATCAGGTTGGCAATCGGCGACGGACCGATCAGTTCCCGGTAGCTGGTCGGCGACCATGCCGCGTCCGAGGCCAGCAGCACCCAGCCTTCAGGCGTGTGCACGAAGGCGCCGAGATGGCCGGCGGCATGTCCTGGCAGTTCCACCAGGAAGACTTCGCCGGCGCTGTCCGGCAAGGCATAGCCCTGGTGGAACGGCGTCAGCGCCGCGGGCAGCGGCTGGCGCCCGAAGACCTCGACAAAGCCAACGCGTTGCTCGAAATCCGCCGGCATCAGTCCCGGTACGAAGCCCCGGCGCAGCGCGCCGATACCGCGCAGCGAGCGCGTGGATTGCCATCCGGCGCCGGAGCAGTAAAACCGTGTATCGGGAAAATCGCGCAGGTGATGGATGTGATTGGAGGTGCGTATTGTAATGAGTCGGCGGCGAGGGGATGGCTTTTGGCGGCAAATGCAGGAATTTGACTTCACGGCAACGGCTCAAAGGCCTGAAATCAAAGGCAGTTTCACCTCCCCCGCAAGCGCGGCAGACGGCGACCAGTCATTGCTTTTGGCGGACTAGCTCTCGCGGCCCCCTAGTCGCGGATAGCGACAGGAGACAGGAGACAGGAGACAGGAAGTTTAAGCCCTCAAATTCCAGGGCCCTGCAACGTCGTCAAACTCCCGATTTGGTGTAGCCGTGTTTACCGCCCGTGGGGCGGCAAACACCGACCCGCGATGCGAAGCGAGCCGTGAAGGTGTACCAGGCCGTATGGGGCGCCTCGGGAT
>NZ_JBFTLX010000422.1:0-3330 GCF_056396665.1 Cupriavidus sp. 05T313
TCACCTCTTCCGACTGGTAGGCAGCCACCAGCTTCTTCACCCACGGCTTGTCCTTGTCCTGGGTGCGCACCGCGATGATGTTCGCGTACGGGCTGTGGATGTCTTCCAGCGCGATGGCGTTGCGGGTCGGCTGCAGGCCGGCGGCCAGCGCGTAGTTGGTGTTGATCACGGCCGCCGCCACATCGGGCAACGCGCGCGCCAGTTGCGCCGCGTCGAGTTCGACGATCTTCAGCTTCTTCGGATTGTCGCTGACGTCCAGCGGCGTCGCGTTGACGCCATTGGTGCCCACCCCGCTCTTGAGCTTGATCACGCCTTGCGCGGCCAGCAGCAGCAGCGCGCGGTTCTCGTTGGAGGGATCGTTGGGAACGGCCACCCTGGCGCCTTGCGGCAGGTCCTTGGGCGACTTCAGCTTTTGCGAGTAGATGCCCAGCGGCGAGATGTACGTGTAGCCCACGCTGACCATCTTGTAGCCGCGCTGCTTGACCTGGCTGTCGAGATAGGGCTGGTGCTGGAAGCTGTTGGCGTCGAGGTCGCCGGCGTCGAGCGCGGCGTTGGGCTGCACGTAGTCGTTGAACTCCACGACCTTGATACTCAGGCCTTCGCGCTTGGCGACTTTCTGGACCACTTGCCAGACCTGCGCGTCCGGACCGCTGACCGTGCCGACGCGCAAGGTCTGTTCCTGCGCCGGCGCGGCGCCCGAGGCCACGATGCCAAGCGTGGCGATCGCGATGGACAGGGTTTTCTGGATCGAGGGATAAAACATGGTGCTGCTATTCCTTTGTGCTCTTTGTACGCTTTGTACTGGTTCGGCTGATCCGGCGGGTTCGGCCCGTTTGCCCAATTCGGTCAAGCAAGATGCCGGGCATGAGAGTGTAAACGGACGCACGCCGCGCGCTCAATCCCCGCCCATCGCCTGCGTCTTCACTTTCGGCGCATCCTGCCAGCCGCCGCCGAGCGCGAGGAACAGGTTGATCTGATCCAGCGCGACCTGGCTTTCCGACGCGGCCAGCGAGGCTTCGGTGCTGGCCAGCGTACGGTCCGCATCGAGGCTGGACAGGTACGGCGAACGTCCGGCCTGGTAGAGCTGGCGGTTTTGCCGCGCCACCTCGTTGGCCTTGTCGCGGGCATCGCGCAGGGCCGCGGTGCGCTCCAGTTCACGCGTATAGCTGCTCAGCGCGGACTGCGTTTCGCGCAGTGCCTTGAGCACCACGCCGTCGAAGCGCGCGAGCGCCGCCTCGGCGCCGGCTTCGGTGCCATGGATGCGCGCGCGGGTGCCGCTGGTCGGAATGTTCCAGGTGATCAGCGGGCCGAAGCCCCAGTGCGCCGTCGGCGCCTGGCCAAGATGGTCCAGGATGCCGGTAAAGCCGGCGGAAGCGCCGATACGGATGGACGGATAGAGATCCGCCGTGGCGACGCCGATCTTTGCCGTGGCCGATGCGAGTTCGCGCTCGGCCTGGCGCACGTCGGGCCGGCGCTTGAGCAGCGCTGCGCCGTCGCCCACGGGCAAGGCCTGGCTCAGCCTGGGTTCTTCATGGCAGGCATATTCCGTCAGCGACGCGGCGGTGGGCGGCTTGCCCAGCATCACCGCCAGGCGGTACGCCGCGCCTTCCTGCTCGGCCTTGAAGCGTGGCAATGCAGCGCGCAGCGTGTCGGCCTGGGCCTGGGAGCGCAACAGGTCGACCGGCTGGCCGCGCCCCGCCTCTACCATCTTGCGCGCCAGTTCGACGCCGCGGCGCTGCAACTCGAGCTGGCGCTCGGCGACTTCCAGTTCATGCGTGGCGGCGCAGCCCTGCACATAGGCCCGCACCGTCTCCGCGGCCACGCCCACGCGCGCCTGGTCGAGCGCGGCCTGGCTGGCCTGCGCGCCGGCCAGCGCCGCTTCGTCCGCGCGTGCGAGCTTGCCGAAGAAGTCGATCAGGTAGGAGACGTTAAGGCCGACGTCGCCAAAGTTCATCACCGGAATCTTCTCTTCCTTGAGCAGCGGCTCTCCGGCGATCTGCCCGCGCTGCGCACCGGCCAGGAAACGGGCCTCGGGCAGGTTCTCCGCCTCCACCTCGTGATAGACCGCGATGGCGCGCTTGAGATTGGCGGCGGCGACGCGCAGATCCGTATTGGCGGTCAGCGCTTCCTGCACCAGCTTGTCGAGCCTGGGGTCGTCGTACAGGCGCCACCAGCCGTCGGGCACGGCGCCGATCGACACGGCCGGGTTGTCCGTGCCGAGCAAGGGGCCATTGGCGGCGGGCGCGTTCACGGTCGCATTTTCCGGCACGTGGTAATCGGGGCCGACGGTGGTGCAGGCGAACAGCAGCGGCACCAGGGCCGGCAGCAAGGCTAGGCGCAAGGCGTTCACTGCACGGCTCCGTGGGTTGCGGCAGCCTGGCCCGAGGCCGCGAGCTTGTCCTTGCCGGCCGGCTCGCGCACCGATACGGTGGCCGTGCGGCCCGCCACCAGCCGCAGATCGGCGGGCGGATTGTCCAGCACGATGCGCACCGGGATGCGTTGCGCGAGGCGGACCCAGTTGAAGGTCGGGTTCACGTTCGGCAGCAGGTTGGACCCGTTGCTGCGGTCCCGGTCCTCGATGCCGGCGGCAATGCTTTGCACATGGCCATGCAGCACGCCGGATTCGCCCATGATGCGGATCTCCACCGGATTGCCGATATGGATGCCATGCAGCTTGGTTTCCTCGAAATAGCCTTCCACGTGGAAGGAATTCGCGTCGACCATCGACAGCACCGGGCGGCCCGTGTTGACGTAGTCGCCAAGGCGCGGCAGCCGGTCGTTCAGGTAGCCATCCACCGGGCTGAGCACGATGGTGCGCTCCAGGTTGAGCCTGGCGATATTGACCGCCGCCTGCGCCTGCGCCAGCGCGGCTTCGCCTTGCTGGACCTTGGCCAGACCTTCTTCCACCACTTCCTTGGAAACCACCTCGGACAGCGCCTGGCTGCGCCGCGCCTCGCGGCGGGCCTGGGCCAGCGTGGCGCTTTGCGCGGCCACCGTGGCCTGCGCCTGCTGCAGCGCCAGCGCGAAGCGGTCGCGGTCGATCTCGAACAGCGGCTGGCCGCGCTGCACGCGCTGGTTGTCCTTGACCAGGACCTTGGTCACCAGGCCGGACACGTCAGGCGCGATCTGCACCACGTCGGCGCGGATATGGCCGTCGCGCGTCCATGGCGCGACCGTGTAGTAATCCCACAGGTGTTTGACGACGACGACCGCGACCGCGGTGACGACAAGGGTGAGGACGATGGGTCCAAGCGTACGAAGATTGAGTTTCATGACTGCAGCCGATAGGCCAGGTAGACGGTGCCACCCAGGACGATCCCGTATAAAGCC
>NZ_JBFTLX010000423.1:0-3308 GCF_056396665.1 Cupriavidus sp. 05T313
CATCCACGCTATTCGCTTCGGAGAGTTCTATCTGCAGGCATTTGGCGACAAGACACAGTGGGAGGAGTTGAAGGAGGTCTTCCAGCACTGGAATATCGACCGAAGCTCAGCCTTCAGTTCGCTGGATGCATCGCAGGTAGACCCGAGAATTATGGAATCGCTTGTCGCTATCGTAAAGCTTGCCAGCGGCAGCAAGGATGAGAAGGCGAAATGAGAGACGGCTTCGTGAGATAATCGGTGAAAGGCGGTCGCGCAGCTATCTAACAAAGGCGTTTGCGCCGCTGAGCGTGCTCCGCTGCCCGACACCGAGCCACAAGGCGTTCTCGGTCCCCACGATGAGAAATATCATCGGTACAGACTTGCCGGCGCAAAGTCTTCTCCACTCGTGCGTATCGATGGAGGACGGAGACGGTCTTATCTCGGGATGAGTGTGCCATTCGCCCAGATAGTCCATGGTCTGCTGCTGAGCATTCCAGTGTCGGACGGCGATTCGCTGATGGGCTCTCGCCTGCCGATGGAAACCGAAGCGATGCTGTTGGTCTCCCGGCTGCGGAGAAGATATAGCGGCCACATGTACGTGGCTACCCCTTCTGAATCCCATCAGAATGCCGCCCGCCTCGTGCGATGACGGGGCCAGTTGCCTGAACTTCAGCAGGTTCTCCAGTACATCTGCCTCAATCAAGACCTTGGCGTCTTCAACCAGCGGATGCGGGACAATCAGTGCCTCTGGCATGCTGGACAGTTGTTTGCCGGTGCAATGTTCTGGTTCTTGATGCGTTTGGCATCGGCGTTCTCGAGGTAGCGAGTTCTGAACCGGGGGCTAACGGACCCTCTGAGCCAGTCGCTGACCATATCCGCAGCCAAGGCCGCCGCCGACATCGATGTCGATACGGCATACGGCGTATAGGCGCTACAGCCTCTGAATCGAGTGCGCGGAGGGCTAGCCAGAACCTGATAGCGCTCCTGACGATAGTTTGGCCCGAATCCCTGGCGCAAGCATTGGAAACACCCGTACTTTTCGGAATCTGACCAGAGAGCCTGGACGCACTCACCGTTACCCATCACCCGCACGTACAGGACTGGCCCAAGCCGGCGCTCAATATGCGCGGCATTTACTAAGGTGTTCAACGCTTCATCCCCCGTGGCATCAATGACGAGGTCCGTCGCAAAGAACTTCGCGTTCAACGTCGGGCTGGTTGTTTGGGTTTCGACTTGCACATACGGAAACTGGCGCGCCAATTCATCTCGCAGGGCCTCGGCCTTGTTGCGATATAAGGCCGGAAAACCAAGTGCGTGACGCCCCAGGTTGTCGGGTTCCATCTCGCCAATGTCGATAAGGCGAAGCAGCCCGTTCTTCCCTGTCCCCGCGCCCAGCCGTACGAGTGCTTGAGCTAAATATCCTCCAATCGCACCGCATCCAATGAGAGTAAGCCGCCTGCCAGCCAAGCTTGAAAACTCCAGGTTCCTCGAGTGGATGTAGGCTGGGGAAATGTCGTCAAGGCGCAGTCTTAGAACGGCCGTTTCCCCGCCAGCGTGGTGTAGATAGTTTCGATATTCCCTAGGAGAGTTCTGGAAGCCCTGCCTGTGCTTTAGGTCCAGCTTGAACATGACGCCGAATCGGCCGAGCGGTGTGTTGAAGGCAATGACGCAGCCTTTGCGCTTCAGATACGTCTTGTCAGTGCCGAGACACTGTTGAACTTGCTTCGACAGTTCAGCATCCCAGGACTTCACCCATTTGAAGAACTGCTTTATGGTTGACGGCAATCCCTCGACAGGCACGCCGGGCGCCTCGCTACTTTTAAAGAGAAAGCAAGCGAGAGCTCCCTCAGCCACCCTCTCAGCCGCAAAGCCCTCTCCCACCCTTGCCGCAGCAATAGCGTCCTGCGCTATGAGGCCTTTGCGGTCGCCGCCGTCTTGCTCCATCAAGAAGTACGATGCTGAGGTTGCATCAGGCTCGAGTTCGCCCACCATTACCGGATAGGCGGGCGGACGCTGTCCACCCATCCAGTAGGCACCGAATTCATTGGCAATGTCCGCACTCCGAGTTGTGCCGCTGGCGATGCGATTCAGGACCGTCCTCGCCGCAGTCAGACACTGCAGAATCGCCACATCCGGCTCGAAGCGGTCAAGAATTACCGACCCAGGAGAGAAATAGCACAGGCCGCCAAGCGCATCGACGTGCTCCATTACCTTGGCTGCCCCTTGAGGACGCTCCAGCAAAGTGATGCGCGGATAGCGGAGGAAATTCCAATCCTCAATCTCCATCCGAACCAAGACGTCCCGTGACGCGGTCTTGAGCGGCCCCTCAAAGGCCCGAACTCTCCCTCGCGCCTTTACCAATTTGAGGCCGGCCGCTGACAACACTTGCAAGGCGCGACCGTAGGCGCTCTCGCTCATCCGAATTAGCCTGCGCTTTGTGCGCCGACAACGGGCTTGGACACCGTTGATGCGGGAACGCGGCGAATATCGTCGCCGGACGAATCCGGCTCGACCCATTCTGGCTTGTTTGGAAGGCGTGAGCCCAATTGCGCCTGCAACAACGAGATTGCGTGGGATACGTACGGAAGACTCGACTCGCGAGCTTGCCGTATCGCTTCAGCAAGGGCATAAGCACACGACGATGCCTCGACGCGCTCCGATTCCTCCAATCGATTGAAGTCATCTTTGCCGCCGTCAATGCCGCGCTCGCGAATATCGAGCTTCAGTGCCTTCGCCAGGGCCCTAGCACCCTGTTCAATCGCCAAGTCATCGCGACCGCGGACAGGGACGAAGCTCTGCGCTACCGCAATCATGATGGATACGGACGTCGGGCCACCGGTCTTCCAGCGGAAATCACGCCACGCCTTCAAGAACCGACAGACACGGCGCAATTGCTCACCATGCTCCTCGATACAGTCCTTGAACCACTTTGAAACGTCTGCCGGGTCTGAAGGCACCCACTCCCCTGAACGCTTCGCGAGGACTAAACCTTCCATGTCATCCCAGGACTGGCCGATGAGGTCACCAAGGGCTTCGCTCTCCGACTTGTCACGTGCGTCCATGGCCATACCTTTGGAGTCCGCCGCCTTTCTCAGGGAATCGAAAATTTGCGTTTCGCGGACCTTGACGAACTCGTCTTCCGAAGCGGCGTACAACGGGACATCAATGTGCGCCCAGTTCGCGACCTTGACACGACTACAGTTGTCTCTCGACTTATCGAGAATCCAACCCTCCCGCTTGCAGAGGTCAGTCAACAGGGCCTCCACAAGCTGGAAATATGCTTTGGCCATCCGTGCCGGCGGGCCATTCTCTTCCCAGAGAGTGATGGG
>NZ_JBFTLX010000424.1:0-5939 GCF_056396665.1 Cupriavidus sp. 05T313
TGCCGAGGGGGCATGCGTGGGGCGTGGCCGTACACGAGTCGTTCGGGACGGTGGTTGCGTATGTCGTCGAAGTGTCCGTCGCCAAGGGTGAGGCGCGCGTGCACAACGTCACGGCCGGTGTCCACTGCAATCGCGTCGTCAATCCGCTGGAAGCCCAGGTCCAGGGCGCATGCATCTTCGGCTTGTCGATGATTCGGCCCGGCTTCGCCATCGAGATGGAGAACGGAGTGGTTCGGAACAGCAATTTTCCGGACTATCCGCCACCGCGGATGCCGGATGCACCGCGCATCGACGTGTTTTTTGTGCCGTCCGAAGACGCACCGTCGGGACTGGGCGAGCCTGGCGTGCCGCCGATCGCCCCGGCGGTCGCCAATGCACTGTTCCGGCTGACGGGCAAGCGCCAGCGGCAGATGCCCTTCGTCGTCTGATCGTTCAGATGCAGAGAGGCATCACGTCCTCTCTGCCCCACAATTGATCGATAGCAGCAACCGTTCGGTTACTGTCCGCCCTGTATGACGCCCCCCGCACCTGATAGTGTTCCCTCAAAGGGCTTTGGCATCCTCGATGACGATGGATCTGTAACCGGCAATTAGCAATCTCGAATCGATACCAGCATGAGTATTGAGCCCCATAAGCTACTTATAATGCACTTCGAGAGTGAGGCACCGACCGCTCGTGGGTACTGACTACCGCGCGCCAGGATTCCCTATGCGGCTTGTCTGGTGTCGGTATCCGTAGGGGTGAGGCCGTATTCAAGCCGAGATGCACGTCATTTCGCAAGCCGGTGAGTGCGAAGCTGCGCATCCTAGCGTCGCTGGGTCAGACATGCTCGAAACTTGTCGCATCGGTCCCCGGCCGTCAGTTCATTCCGTCGCTTCCAGCTCTACTAGTGCGTCCTTTCGCCGGATGCTGCTTGGCGACACGCCGTAGGCGCGTACAAAGGCCCGGCGCATACGATCGCGGTCCGCAGACCCTGTGTCCCGCGCCACGGTTTCCATCGGGTGACGACCTGACTCGAGCATGGTTCTGGCCGCTTCCAGCCGGAGCATCTCGACGGCCTTAGCCGGGGACTGCCCGGTCTCCTCGCGGAAGACACGGCTGAACTGCCGCGGCGACAGGCGCGCGGCATCCGCTAGCTCCTCCACCGTCAGCGCATTGCGCAGATTTTCCTTCGCGTAGATCAGCGCGCGTTTGACRCGATCGCTGCGCGGCTCGAGTTCCAGYAATGCCGAAAACTGGGATTGCCCACCGGGGCGGCGGTAATAGACGACCAGGCGTCGGGCCACGTTACGTGCCAGCGCCGCGCCGTGGTCGTGCTCGATGAGCGCCAGGGCGAGGTCCATCGCCGCAGACATGCCGGCCGAGGTCCAAATGTTTCCGTCCTGCACAAAAATCCGATCCTCGTCGACACGAACCTGAGGAAAGGTTTCCTGCAATCGTCTGGCATGCAGCCAGTGGGTGGTAGCAGTCTTTCCGTCCAGCACGCCGGCCTCGGCAAGCGCGAACGCGCCCGTGCAGATGCCCGCGACACGTCGTGCCTCGCTGGCCGCGCGGCTGATGTAGGACTTCAGCCCGGGATCCAGGGGGCCGGGGACACGAACCCCCGCAACCATCAACGTATCGGGCATCGCGTCCAACTTGGTGGTCACGATCCCCAAGCCAATCGTCGAGTGAACGATACCGCCGTATTGGGAGAGGATCGTCATGCGGTAGCCCTCTTCGCCGAGCTCCACATTGGCCAGTTCRAACGCGGATAGCGCCGAGAGACCGATGACCTGGAATCCATTTTCTAGAATCAAGCCGATTTGCCGCATTRCTTCTCTCGTGTTACGAAGTCGACTGCCTGAGTCGAGCGCCRCGCAGCCYGAAGATGTCCGGAATCTCCGCGAWTTCGTCTGTCCGCGGAGACACGTCCAACCCTATCCTTGCCATGCCTTCGCGGCGCCCCCGCAGGCRTGGGGCTCCGCCCCGGAACCGGCAACCGAACAAGCATGCCCAGCAATCGCACATGCGACGAGCGGCCACTCGTCTRCATYGTCGACGACGAAGAYGCAATCCGCACATCTTTGTSCAGCCTCCTCCGCTCCGCCGGCTTTGCCGCGYGTACCKTCGAGSRCACAGCCACCTYTAACGCGTCCGAGAAGCCSGACCGACCGAGCTGCTTGCTGCTCGACGTCCGCCTGCAAGGTGAAAGCGGACTCTACTTTCAGCAAAAGGCCACCGAGGTCCATCGCATGCCCTTCATCTTCATGACGGGCTTCCCCGACATCGGCAGTTGCCTGCGCGCCATGAAAGCAGGTGCCTCGGACTTTCTGCTCAAGCCGCTTTCCGATCATCAGGTGATCGAGTCGGTTACAGCTGCGATCGCCGAGGATGGAGTTCGGCTGCGTGCAGAGCGCTTGCGCACTGAATGGCTCAATGCCTACCAATCGCTCACGCACAGGGAGCGCGAAGYGCTAGTTCATGTAKTCCGYGGTGCGAWGAACAAGCAGATWGCAGCCGAACTTGGCATCGGCGATATCACCGTCAAGGTACACCGCGCTGCGGCGATGCCTAGCCGACATTGTGCGCAAAGCCSACCTAATCGGYCTCACACCGGACAGTGATGATCGYCTCCCCGATCATTTTGTCCCGAATCGACGGATTAATGACATGTGAAACCGCATGGGTTTCCACCACATTAGAGGGCAAGTGGCGCTGCTGTCTGAAGCACTGAGGCAAGCGCTTTCTCTTCTAACGAAAGGATGTGGTAATGCAACTCACCGGGAACACCATCTTTATTACGGGCGGGACGTCGGGCATTGGCCTGGAGTTGGCGAAGGCCTTCCATGCCTTGGGAAACAAGGTCATCATTGCTGGACGCCGCAAAGCACTTCTGCGGCAGATCTCCGCGGAGTATCCCGGCATCGATGGCGTCGAACTCGATATTTCCGACGCTGCCGACATCGCGCGTGTGGCGAAGGACTTGATCTCGGACTATCCCGCTCGACGATTATCTACAACACGTCGGTGCTGGCGTATGTCCCGATCGCCACTAATGCAGTCTATTCCGCATCGAAAGCGGCGCTGCACTCTTATGCCCTGTCGCAGCGCTTCATGCTCCGCGCGACCAACGTGACAGTCCAGGAGATCGCACCGCCTTGGGTCGACACCGACCTCGTCAAGAAGAGCGGCGATCCGCGTGCCATGCCCCTGGACGCGTTTATCGAAGAAACCATGCGCGGCCTCGGGACCGAAGAGCATGAGGTGTTTGTCGAGTCCATTCGCGCCATGCGCGATAACCCGGGACTCGGCGAGCATCAGTTGGTTCACGACTTCAACCAGTACATCGCCGATAACCCCATCCCGGTTTAACGAGAAGCCTGGCGCCCCGGCCCGGAGTGCCAGTGACCACGCGCAGGAGAAGATCTGTGTCACACAATAGCCGTGCGGTAACGGCACCCGCGGCCTCCGCGGTACCCGCCCCCGAACGCAACGACTCGCTTGTACCCGCCTTGTTTCTGGCGCTCGGCACGTTTGCGATTGGCACCGAGGGATTCATGATTGCGCCTCTGCTATCTACGATGGCAGCCGATTTCGGGATGACCGTGCCACATATCGCACTGCTCGTCGTGGTATTCACACTGACCATGGCCGTGAGTTCACCTGTCGCGACGGTCATGACGGCGCGATTACGGCGTCGCAGCGTACTGCTGTTCGCCATGACCATCTTTGGCGGAGGAAACCTGCTGGCCGCCTGGTCGCCCAGCTTCGGGCTGCTGATGACCGCACGCGTGATGATGGCCGTTGCTTCTGGTCTATATGTGCCCAACGCCAACGCCCTTGCCGGTGCGATCGTATCTGCTAGCAAGCGAGGCCGGGCGTTGGCCATTGTGAGCGGGGGTATGACACTGGCGATCGCGCTGGGCTTGCCTCTTGGCGGCGTAGTGGGACATGCCTTCGGCTGGCGTGCCACCTTTCTGGCGGTCGGCGCGATGAGCCTGACGGCGATTGCAGGGATTCTCGTCGGCGTCGCCCGGGATGCCGGTGCTGGCATTCCTGTGGCAACGCTATCGCAACGGCTCTCAATCGCCCGTCAGCCTGCCGTCGTCCGATTGCTTTCGGTGAGCCTATTCTGGTCCATTGGTGCCTATGCTGCATATCCCTATATCGCAGCCTACCTCTCTCGCGTGCTTGAATTCGACGCAGTTGGCATCAATGCGACTGTTTCGATGTGGGGCCTGGCGGCGGCAGTGGGTGTTACGGCGGGAGGGACGCTGACGGACAAGTTTGGCTCGAGCCGGGTGGCGCGCTACTCGCTTTTCGCCCTGGCACTTTCATTCTGGGCGCTCGCCTTGTCGGCCTCCACGCATTCGGCGGGCCCGGCGCTGTTACCAGTCCTGGCGGCGATCGCGGTATGGGGCTTCGCCGTCTGGGCGTTCTTCCCGGCACAGATGTCGCGCCTGATGGCAGCCGGCAGCCCGTCCCAGGCACCGCTCTCGCTGGCCTTAAACACGTCGACCATGTACTTCGGCTTTTCCATTGGCAGCGCGATAGGTGCGGCGATTCTGGCGACTGAGGCAATCTGGGGCATTGGCCTATTCGCCGGCGCGTGTGAGATGGTCGCCCTTATTCTCAATCGCCATGTGGCACAGGCTAGGTAATGAAAAAGGTCCATTCTATGAACAGCATCGCGAAAGCCATCATCGACGCCCACGGGGGCATCACCCAATGGCGGAAATTTACAAAGGTCCAGGCCGACTTGAGCCAAGGTGGGGCACTATGGGCTATCAAATCCCAACCCGGTGTACTCGACACGACTACGGTCACAGTAAGTACCGACAGGCAATGGGCATCACACGAACCGTTCGGAACGCTCGCGAGCAGGAGTGACTTTATGGGACGCCGAATCGCTCTACTAGATGCGGCTAACCAAGTTCTGCAAGAGCGTATGCAGCCCCGCACCTCGTTCGAAGGACACAAGCTGGAAACCCCTTGGGATCCCCTGCAGCTAGCCTTCTTCGCTGGCTGTGCGATGTGGACCTACCTGAATACACCATTCTTGCTCGCATGGGACGGTGTAGTGTGCGAGGACGCTGGGACATGGACAGAGCGCGGCGAAACGTGGCGCAAGATCGAGGTGCGCTACCCAGATTCGCTAGAGGTCTTCAGCAATGCACAGGCAATCTACGTTGATTCCGACAATCTAGTACGCCGCCTCGACTATGACGTGGAGATCGCCGGCAATACAGCCGGAGCGCATTACGTCGGCGACTACATCACGGTTTCAGGCATCCGCTTCCCGACAAGACGTCGTATCTATCCGCGCCTGCCCGACGGTCAAGCGATCCCGGAGCCGCTGGTCGTCTCGATTGATGTCAACAACATTACCCTTAGCTGAAGAAGGAGTTACGCAGCGCGAGGAAGTATGTCGCGGCATTCTAGCCATATCTTTGCCCCCAGAATGCACGCCAACACGCTCTCCATTGCGCTCAATCGACTCATTTTTCCTAGCCTGCGGCTTCTCTAATCTTGTAGGGTCGAGAACTGGCGCGCGCACGTTAGGCTCCGGTGGCAGTTCCACTGCTTTCGCAGTGGGCCTCAGTCCGGCTGCCGTGGCCACGTTTCCAGCTCCCGCCTCATCGAACGCAGCGGGCCGTTTTCCGGCACTACGCTCTCCTGCCTGCTTCATGTCAACGCTTATGGGACCTATCATGCTGGGGACGCTTTCATTTGCGTTTTGTAGCGAACCTTATAGCCATTGAACAGCTTCAGTTCGCCATACAACCACCGCTTACTCCACGTCTCCCAGCCGAAGCCCTGTTGCTGCCGGGATCGCTGCATGTGGCGCCTGATCTTCTTTTCCACCCAGTCTTTCACGAAGCTGAAGCACTCACTGGAATGTCCAACAGCGAAGTAGTTCACCCAGCCACGTAGCACCGGGTTGATCAATTCGACAA
>NZ_JBFTLX010000425.1:0-3261 GCF_056396665.1 Cupriavidus sp. 05T313
CGCAGGGGCAACGGACATTCTGGACGACGCCGGCAAACGCTTCCGCCTTCAACACTGGACGCGCGTGGAGCAGGCTAGCGGTCTTCAATTCAACCGCAAGGGGTTCCTGGCTCGCGAAGGCTTTGTATACGATACGGAACCCATCTGCCGAGCGGTGGTAACCGCGCGCGCATTTGCTCCAGGACAGAATCCGCTTCCGCTATTTCGTACTCTGCAGCGAGCATTCTACATTGATGCCCGAGATACCACGGCAACGGATGTCCTGGTCGAAGTGGCAGCCGGCGCCCTGGCAGACAGCGGCCTCGATGTATCGAAGCAGGCATTTCGCGATCTCTTCGAATCCGATAATGTGAAGCAAGCGACGCAGGCGGATTTTTCCCTCGCCCGTAGCTGGGGTATATCAAGTTTCCCGAGTTTGCTCGTCGAAGATCGAGGACAGTTGCAACTTCTGGCGACGGGGTTCACATCCCTGGATATTTTGAACAATCGATTGAACAAGGTATTGGGCGAGCGCGCATTTGCGCGGCATGAATGAAACGTTGTCTCCACGGCCGGGGGCCATGTGTTGGCAATCCAATTTCGCTGCATGGATCGTAGCGGTCCCGGCAATATCGCCCCCTGAGATGCCGGATTCTCGCGGGGCGAGCTGACGCGCAGCCTGCCCGACAGCGGGGGCAGGTCCATCAGGTGCCGGAGTGGTAGTGGATGGTCTGCGTGGTCAGGTGCTACATGCTACGATTTCCTCCATAAATCTCTCCGACATCCATCAAGGGAGGCAGACATGGCGATAGTCGAAAACGGCAACCAGGAAACCGAGTTTTGGGAGGGCGTGCGCGTAGCCGCGGACTCCCGCTACCGGGCCGAACAGGCCGCGAAGATGCGGCGCACTATCGGCTGGGCCTTGGGGTTCTCAATCGCAGGCCTGTGCTTGGCGCTGGTAGCTCACCGGCGACACCGGGACACCGTGCATCTGTTTGGCTTGGGCGATGAGAAGGAAAATGGCTAGTGATTTTCTGCCCACTCCATGATCCATGAGTAACGATGGGAGATTGCCGTGTCGAGCCATGTCTTTGTCGAAGAAGGGGATTACCACTGCCACTGCACGGTCTGGGAGTCACATGGCGGGATTTGGCAGGCATCAGTATTGTTCGAGCGAAAGATCGATCACACCAACGAGTTCATCCCTGGCTTGCGGCACAAGATGAAAAACCGGTTCGGCAGCAAGGATGAAGCGATCCGCGAAGCAATTGCCTACGCAAAGGCTTGCGTCGAGAACACGCAGACGGGGCTGTAGTCTCACGCCATTTTCCCGGCCGCTGCGCCTGCTTCATGGTCGATCATGGGCCGTGCAATGATGGCACTTGCCGTGCGACTAACCGGTATCGGCCAGGTCATATGGGGTATGACACCACTATCCAGGGGTGACCAGCGTGTACTTGGGGCGTGGAAGCCCAGGCACGAGGCAGCCCGAAGCGCTTTTGGCCGTGCGTATCTTCTCCGCTATTGCGTCCCGGACACAGGTGGGGGCGGAGATGCAGGGCCCGGCGCCATTCAGCGCCGGGCCAGGCGAACTACGGACAGGCGCGGCTGAAGGAGTCATCATGCAAGAGCTTGCCTTTCGCACCATGCTGTACCGCTACTTCTTCTTCGGCTGGCTGTTCCGCGACGTCAGCCGGGGCAATCTCGTCGAACGTACCGTCGCCTGGCGTTTCAACCAGGCGCACGCGCACTGGCTGCTGACCTATATGCGGCGCTGGCTCTGGTGCGGGCTGTCCTTCTGCGCCCTGGGTGGCGTGGTCGAACTGATGCTGCGCGCGCCTGGCCTGTCGGCGCTCTTCTACGTGCCCGGTGTGCTCAGCGTGCCGGTCAACGTCGTCATCGTTGTGCTCTGGATCGGCCTGAAGGCACTTCCCGGGCCGCTGTGAGCGGTGGCGCCGGCGCCGGCCAGAGTGCTGAATTTTCGGGCCAAGAAGGCCCGACATCCCCGGGCGCTTCGGGAATGTGCCGGGCGGCCGTGGCCGGCCAGTCTTGATTCCCGCTGCCAGTCGCCATGTCAGGCCCACTATGTGTATAGAATAGCGGCTGCCCTTCCCGGGCAGCCAATTTATCAATGCAATCCATACGCAAACGACCAGCCATCGACGGTGATCTCGGCTGGTATGAATCATCACCTTCCCGTCATTCCGGTCTCGGAGCGCGCCTCAAGGGGGAGCAGCATTTCGATGTTGCCATCGTAGGGGCCGGTTTCACCGGCATCTCGCTGGCACGCCGGCTGGCGGAGATCCGTCCGCAGGCAAGGATCGCCCTTATCGACGCACTTGAGATCGGCCAGGGCACCTCGGGCCGCAACGCTGGCTTCCTGATCGATGTGCCGCACAACGTGGATGGTGGACAGCCGGACGCCGAATACGAGCGCCAGCTGTTCGCGCTGAACAATTTTGCCATCAGCCAGTTGCGCGGCCTGAAAGAACGATACCGCATCGATTGCGGCTGGCACGACGCGGGGAAATACATGTCGGCGCACGAGGAAGGCAATCTAGCCAGGCTCGCGTGTTTTGCCGACGCCCTGAAGGCCGCTGGCTTCGAATATGAAGTCGTGGAAGGACAGGCCCTCTCGCGGCGGCTCGGCACAAGCTATTACAAGGCGGCGGTCTATACACCCGGCAACGTGCTGGTAAACCCGGCGGCCCTGGTTCGCGGTCTGGCCGCTGCGCTACCGGAATCAGTCACGCTGTTCGCGGCGAGCCCGGTAGTGGCCTGCGACTACGGGCCAGTCCATACCCTGAAGTTCCTGGACGGCACCTTGCGCGCTGACGTGCTGGCGCTAACCGTCGGCAGTTTCAGCGAGGCATTCGGCCGCGCCGGGAACCGGCTGGCTTCACTCTTCACCTATGCGAGCCTGACCGAACCGCTATCCGGCAGCGAAGTCTCGACCCATTTCAGCGGGGTACGGCCCTGGGGTACCACATCGGCGCACCCGGCCGGAACCACCGTCCGCTACACGCCTGACGGGCGCATCTTTGTGCGCAACACGTTTCACCTTCAGCCTGCGCTGCGCAGCAGCGACACCTGCCTGCAGGCCGCATGGGCAAACCACCGCACGTCATTCGAGGCGCGTTTTCCCTTCATTGCCGGTAAGCGCTTCGAATACACATGGGGCGGGCTCATCAGCATGACGCTCAACCATCACTCCGTGTTCCGCAAGGATGGGGACAACTTCTTCAGCACCGTGGGGTGCAATGGTGTCGGCCTCGTCAAGGG
>NZ_JBFTLX010000426.1:0-3253 GCF_056396665.1 Cupriavidus sp. 05T313
AACCATAGTCGCGCTGCGCGAATGCCGGAGAGGGCGGCACCTCGATCGACTGGGAAGTCGGCCGATCTGGGGGCGGTCGTGGTGACTTCCGCGATAGCGGCAGTACCGTTGCCATTCCACACGTCGGCTACGCTTTCCGGGTGCAATTCAGCGGACGGCATGGCGTTGGGCTCGGCCACGGCCGGGGCAATCGCGGGTTCGGCAGTGTTTGCCACCGTGCCCAGCAGTTTCAATAGCGGCTGCAGATCAGGCCGTTCGTCCGGGAGGTTGTCGCTGGCCCAGGCGTCAATGGCCGATGCGATTCCCGCGGCCTCCTCGAGCGCCACCAGGGTAGCGCTGTGCGCCACGCGCATATCCTTCAGCTGCTGGCGCACCGATTCCGATGGCAGGGCATCGGGCGTTCGTGGCACGGCGAGCGAACGCTCCACGTCCCGAATCTGTAGCCGCAGCGCGCCGTTGGCCATGATCGGCAGATCCCGCACGTCTTGCATTAACCCTGCCGGATCGGCGAGCGCAGCTAGCGCATTGGCGCGCAAGGCGAGATCGGCCTCACCCTCGACCACGCGTTGTGGATGGATTGCGTCAGGCCATTTCGTCAGCAGTTGCGCCAACAGTGCCAGGCCATCCCGCAGGCCTGCAGCGTGATCCATCCGGGCCCGGCAGCGCAGCAACAGCACCAGGATGCGAATATCACGCGTGCGCAGCAGCAGGCGCCGGCAGTCACGCTCCAGCTCCGTCCAGCTAACCGCCTCCGGCGCACTGACAAAGTCCCCGTATTGGGCGTCCGGTTTCGGCGCCGCCTTGGCCAGGAGCACAACGAACTCAGGGTCATACTCCAGATCGTCCCCGCAAGGTTTCTCTTTGGTGATGGCTTCCATCAGCTCCGGAAAGCGAGTGGACGTGTTGGCCGAAGGCGTGATCTTGGATTTGGCAGTCATCTCAGTGCAGTGGGTGGATGGTAGCGATTTGCGTGCCATAGCCGGATGTCGGAATGTCTCCGGCCGCTCTGGCGGCTCTGGCCAGGCTGGCGCACGACAGTGGTCTTGGGAAGCACTCCTAGTTGAGGCGCGGAAACCATTCCGACATCGGTGGCATACGCGGCGGCATCCGCTCGGCTTCGGCCTGGTTGCGCTTGCCTCTGGCTTCGCTGATGCGTCGCTCGTTATCGCGTGCCACCTGGTCCCGAACGATCTTGTCTCCCGCATTGCCGAAGTAGATGCGGCGGAACTTCGCGATGCCGTAGCCATTGGTCTGAAACTCTGGCATGCCGAATCCGATGAAGCCCGCCATCGAGTCATGCACGTGGGCATCGAGGAAGCTGGCGATCGCCTGCGGTACCGCGCCATCTTGCAGGACCTCCAGGAGTCGGGTCATGTCCCGTTCGGGCGCCTGCGCATCGTGTACCTCGGGGTACATGTTTTGGGAGAGCCATTCGCGCCATCTCGCGAGCACTGCGGGCGCCTGCCTGGCTATCGCGCCAGCCTCCGCCTGGAGCGAGTCATCGACCAACGGGCGCGATCGCGCAAACTTCAGCAATCTGGCACCAGGGGCCGGGCGAAACGGGCTATCGAGCACTTCGCCTTCCCGCTCGGCTTCCCAGTTGTTGACCCTCATTCTCCATTCAAGCTTGCGGCAGGACTCCGCAACTACCTGAATCAGTGCGCGCTGTGTGTGCAGAAGCCAGGTCGGCTCGTCCTTGAAGTCGTCGCCCTGGTCGTGATTGGGCTTGCCACACGCGCGCTGATACTGCGGCGAACCGCGGAACCCCGCCTCCAGCAACTGCCAGCGATGGCTGAAGTACCAGCGCATATGCTGCCGGGTCATGTCCTCCAGCGTGCCGGCCTTGATGTTGGCAGCCAGGTAGTAGGCCTTGACGGCGTCGACGGCAGATTGCGATGGTGTCAGCGCATCGAATACCTTCTTTTGACCCTTCTCAATCAGTTGCTGCTCTGTATAGAAGGGCACGCCTGCCACAAGCGCGGCGCGATACATCTCGAAGCCAGGCACACGAGCCAATTGCAGGTCGTGGTGTGGGCCCACTGCATTCCAGTCGGCCTTGCCCAGGCACAGCGGCATGTAGCCCCCACCGATGTCCGAGTGCGAGCCGGGAAACACAAACTCCTTGCAGTTCGGGGGATACTTTCCATTGATTCGGACCGAATCGGAGGGGAAACACGCGCGCACCTCGTGGCCAGCGACCAGGTGCAGGCATTGCTCCACGGCCGGATGAACCTGCATGTTGTCGTCGGCCCAGCTTTGGCGCCCTTCCGCAAAAGAGTAAAGTCCGGCAATACCTACTGATGCCACCGTGTCGAAAATCCCGAGGAACTGTACGTGCAGCGGAATGCCGGCGAAGCGCCAACCTCCGTCCACCTTCTCGCAGATTTCGTAGAGCCAGTTGACGAAGGCGCGGGCTTCCGCTGCCCCGCGCGAAAAGCCAAACACGCTGAGGTTGATCTGCAGGATTTGCGGCTTGCGTCCACGAATCGCAGCCTTGAGCCGGTCCTGCCAGGTCTGCTTCAATGCCCACCGCCGCTGCCAACCCGAAGAGCCAACGCCGCCCAGGCCGGAGGTCATCGCCTTGGCTTGGTCGTCGGGGATCAGGTCGTCGCCACGTTGATACCGATGAACGGCATTGAAGATGCGGGTCAGTCCCCAAATGATGCGCGGCTCGCCGCCCCAGGCAGCTGCGGAGCCAAACTTGCCACCGTCGTCGCCTATTTCCCTGAATGGGGTACCGACTCCGGGGATGTAGTAGGCATAGTAGGCATTGGTCCCAACTTTCTTGCGGTCGGGATAGGCGTGATACAGACGCACCACGTTGCTGTGTTTCTGGTGGCGCGGGTCTTGTTCGTGCTTCTTGTAGTCTTCATCCTCGTTGTTGCCGGTGCCATCGAAGAACAGCCCGACGAACAAGCTGYCAGAGCAGGAGGGCGTCCTAGGATCTCCGGTGGCTCTGCACATGGCATGGCTTCGCTGCAGTTGCTCCCGGTCGGACAATGCCCGCCCACGTGTCAGGTCTGGATTCAGGGCAAAATCGATCTCTGTCATTTCTTGTGTTGATCCTCGTAGTAGTTTCGTGCCCAGTCCTCATTGAGGGTCCATGGGGCCCAGTCTTTCTGCGGCAAGGGGTTGGCAGGATGGCCAAGGCTGTACCTGGACACGACGATCTTGACGCGATGTTCTGGGTAGAAATGCACCTGGACCGCGCCCCGGTTTTGCGCCGTATACTTAGGTATCGCTACCTCGGCTT
>NZ_JBFTLX010000427.1:0-3241 GCF_056396665.1 Cupriavidus sp. 05T313
GCATAAGCGGACGCCCAATGGCTTGATTGCACAGTATGGAGTTACTGCACAAGACACAACCTTGCCCAAGGTGGCAACGACACTGAACGCGAATGGCTTGACGGAGAAAGCCGTAAACGGCGTGACGCTGGAGTAACTGGCTGCGGCAACAGCGAGCGGAGATCCGGCCATCGTGGCTATGCAGTTGACCCGTAGGGGACATGCTGTGGTCGTTGATGGTGTCGCGCGGTCCCGGCCGCCACGCCGGTGGACAACCCGACCAGGCCGTGGCAGTTCAACCCGGTCATCGTTACCACGCCGGCTGCGCCGGACACGGGCGGCAAGCAAACGGTYGACTGGCACTTCAACGCCAACCTGGGCGGCAATCCGGTCACCGCGCCCGGCACCAGCATCGACCGYGCGCAGTACCTGAACCACAGCCCGGCCGTCGCGGTGCTGGCCGGCGTGACGCCCGACAGCCTGCTGGCGCAGTTGCCGGCCGCGCTGCGCCCGGGCAGCGTGACCTTCTACTACGACSCCTACACCGAAGGCCAGAAGCTGCAGCAGGCAGCGCTGCGGCAGACGGGCCAGGCCAGCTTTGTCAGCGGGCTGGCGTGGGACAGCCAGCACCAGCTCTCGGTGACGGACCAGGAGAARCTCATCCTCTACCGGAACGCGGCGGACTACGCGAAGGAGCACCACATCCAGGTGGGCSAGGCGCTGTCGCCGGGGCAGGTGGCGGCGCTGGATGCGCCGATGCTGTGGTACGTGCAGCAGGCTGTTCCTGATCCGAGTTGCAACACGGTAGCCAGTACGGCGTGCCCGACGGTGAATGCGYTGGTGCCACAGGTGTACCTGCCGGAAGGCTATGCGCAGGCGCTGACCAAGCCGACCGGCGGCACGATTGCGGGTGAGAACGTCAATCTGGACATTGCCGGGCAGCTGCGCAACAGCGGSGTGATCACGGCGGGCGACACGCTGAACGTGAAGGCGGGCAGCATCGATGCCGGGCCCAATGTGGTGGACATCGGCACGTCGGCCTACCGGGTGCAGGGCGGCTGGAGCGTGATCACCGGGACGGTGGTGCAGCCGGGCGGGTTCATGAGCGCGATGCACATGAACATCGAGGCCGACAGCATCAACGCGGTCAACGATGCGTTCCTGATCCGCGGCGCCGACGGCAGGGTGGACGAGGCCGCAACCGTGGCTCTAGTCAATCAGCTGAAGGCCAATCTCGGGCTGAACTACACCGAGGGCACGGTAGCCGACGACATCCACACGCGGTTCATCAAGGAGAAGAAGGGGTTCGGGCCGCTGGGGCAGATCGTGGCGATCGCGGCGGCGGTGGCGATCTCGATYGTKACGGCWGGGGCTGGGGCGGTGGCCGTGACTGCTGCCTTTGGTGCAACCTTCGCTGCCACGGCGGCGGGTGCGGCGATGTCGCTCGCGGTGTCGGGGCTGATTGCCGGCACGCTCTCCAGCATGGCGAGCCAGTTGATCCTGACGGGGTCGCTGAATATGGGCGCGGCGCTCAAGGCGGGCGTGGTGTCGGGGGTGACGGCTGGCCTGACGCAGGGCGCGCTGGGTGCGCTGGACCTTGGTGGCGCAGGTGTGACCAGCATCGGCCAGAACATAGCCAAGGGCAGCTGGGAGGCGGTGCAGGCCAACCTTGGCAGCTATATCCAGGCGAGCGTGGTGCGCTCGGTGATCAGCGCCGGGGTCAACACGGTGGCGTACGGCGGCAGCTTCGGACAGGCCTTTGCGAACGGGCTGGTGCGGGATGTGGCGGCGGTGGGTGCGAATGCCATTGGCGTGACATTGCCGGGTATTGGCATGGTCGGCGCGTCAGCGGACACGATTCTGGCGAATGCGGCCGGTCATGCGCTGCTGGGGTGCGCCGCACAGAGCCTGTTGGGTGGGGATTGTGCGGGTGGCGCGATTGGTGGGGCGGCCAGTGCGATTGCGGCGCCACTCATCCGGGATGCGGTGTATGCAGACAGCCCAGTGCTGAACTACAGCGACGACAAGGTCCGCCAGGCAATAACAGTTGGGCTGGCGACGCTGATTGGTGGTGCTGCCGGCGCGGCCCTCGGTACGGACGCGACCTCCGCCGCGTTGGCGGCGCAAAACGAATCGCTGAACAATGCGACTTCGCAGGGGCCGGCACGCGGGATCGCCGCTCGTGAAAATGCGCGGTTGACGGCGCAGTGCGGGGCGGCGTGTAGGCAGGAGGACTTCCAGCGCATCGATACCCAGGTACGGCAGGTGGAAGCAGCGGCGACGCTGGCGCGGATGAATAATCTGACACCAGAGCAGGCGCTGAAGCTGGGTGACATGTTGACCAGCCTGCTGCCGCTGTACGGCACACCGGCAGCGCTTTACCAGGCGGTCACCGGTCAAGGTCTGAGCGGCCAGCCACTGGGCACAGCGGAGCGCTGGCTGATGGGTATCGCTGGCGTACTACCAGTGGCCGGGGTAGCCTATAGCAAGCTGAGTGAGTTTGTGGCGGCTCGGGGGGCGGTGGCCACAAATAGTGCGGTTGTAAGGACCGAAGGGACAGCGAACGCCTCTACATACGCGGGATTGAAGCTTGATCTTAAAACAACCCAGGCAGCCAATGACGTTGTGGATAGTCTTCGTGCGACTGGTCAACTTCCGGGCAATTATGTTACGAAAGCGGAAGCGGCTCAGCACGGGTGGCAACCAGGAAGAGCGCTGAACAACAGTGTAGCTGGTGGACAATTAGGAGGGGACGTGTTCGCAAATTCAACGAACGTGCTGCCATCCGCTTCTGGTCGGATTTGGTACGAGGCAGATATTGGGTTGAGTAATACCATGTCTCGTAGCAATCAGCTTGGCACAAGGCTGTTGTATTCTAGCGATGGATTGTTATATATTACCGCTGACCATTATAAAACAGTGACAAAAATCGGGAATTGGAAATAAGGTGTGTGATGAAAATCCAGATAAATGGCGAAATGGTGAAAAGCGAAATGGATTTCCATCGTGAGCTGGCATCCGCTCTTGGTGTTGAGTCGTTTTACGGTTATAACTTGGACGCTTTATGGGATCTGCTCAGCTCCAGCGTGGAGAGGCCTATTTGTTTAAGGTGGATTAATGCAAGTACCTCAAATAGATTTATGGGTAGAACGTACCAGGATATTATTGATATTTTGGAAAGAGTGAGAATTCAAGATGAGAGATTCGGTTGGGCCGATAAATTTACCTATACAATCGACTTGTAGCCACAAATAGTGGGGCC
>NZ_JBFTLX010000428.1:0-5450 GCF_056396665.1 Cupriavidus sp. 05T313
GTGCAGAACACCAGCGCCGCCACCGGATCGTGGCCCGCGCCGGCATAAGCCACCTGCCCCATGTCGAAGGCCACGAAGTCAGCCGACATGCCCGGCGCCAGGGCACCGATATCGTCGCGGCCCAGTACGCGCGCGCCGCCCAGGGTGGCAATCTCCAGTGCCTCGCGCGCGCTCATGGCGGCGGGCCCGTATCCTACCCGCTGCAACAGCATCGCCTGGCGCACCTCGCCCAGCATATGAGCACCATCGTTCGAAGCGCTGCCGTCCACCCCCAGGCCGACCGGCACGCCGGCATCGCGCATCGCGCGCACCGGCGCAATGCCTGAAGCCAGCCGCATATTGGAGCAAGGGCAATGGGCCACGCCCGTGCCGGTGCGGGCGAACAGCGCGATGCCTTCGTCGTCCAGCTTGACGCAGTGCGCGTGCCACACATCGGGTCCGACCCAGCCGAGTTCCTCGGCGTACTGCGCGGGCGTCAGGCCGAACTTCTCGCGCGAGTAGGCGATGTCGTTATCGTTCTCGGCAAGGTGGGTGTGCAGCGACACGCCATAGTTGCGCGCCAGCAGCGCCGACTCCCGCATCAGGTCGCGCGACACGGAAAACGGCGAGCATGGCGCCACCACCACGCGCAGCATGGCATGGCGCGAAGCGTCGTGGTATTGCTCGATCAGCCGCTGGCTGTCGCTCAGGATCGCCTGCTCCTCCTCCACCACCGAGTCGGGTGGCAGGCCGCCCTTGCTGCGGCCCACGCTCATCGATCCGCGCGCGGCATGGAAACGCATGCCCATTTGCGCCGCCGCCGCAATCGAATCGTCCAGGCGCGAGCCGTTGGGGTAAAGATAAAGATGGTCACTGGTGGTGGTGCAGCCGGATAGCATCAATTCCGCCATCGCGGTCCGGGTCGACACATCGATCATCTCCGGCGTCAGGTGCGACCACAACATATAGAGATTGCTCAGCCAGGAGAACAGCTCCGCGTCCTGCGCGGCCGGCACGGCGCGGGTCAGGCTCTGGTACATGTGGTGGTGCGTATTGACCAGACCCGGAATCACCACCTGGCCACTCATGTCGAGCACCTCAGCGCGGCCTTCGTCGATCAGCCGGCGGTATTCCTGCGGCAACTCGGCGCTGGCGCCCACCCATTCGATCGACGGGCCTTGGGCCACCAGCGCGCCGCCCGGAATCTCGCGGCGCTGCGCATCCATGGTGACCAGGATGTCTGCATTGATAAGGATGAGGGTCATGACGGGATCTTCGGATCAGGGGTGGATAGCGATGCTGCGCCGGGGCTGGCCGGCCGGCGTCGTATTGACCAGCCCAGACAGTCTAAGACGGCGGCGGCCAGCCGCAAAGCATCGAATTCCACCGACGGTGTACGCAAAAACAGCACAGCCACCGTGTTGCGCCAGGGCCTGGTCCAGCGGGCCGCTAGCGCAGGCTCCCAAACAGTTCCGCCAAACCTGCGCCGATCCGCTCCGCCATCAGACTCGCCGCCGGGCTCAGCGGGTTGCGCGCGCGCACCACCAGCCGCAACGTCTGGCACGGCAGCTTGCCGTCGCGCAAGGGCACCCATGCGAGCGCGCCGCGCGCGCGCTCCTCCAGCACATCGAGGGGGTTCAGGAAAGCGACGCCGGACCCAAGCATGACCAGGCGCCGCATCAATGCCGTCGAAGTGGTCTCGGTCACCGGCGACACCTCCATGGCCGCGCGCGCGAAGGCCTCGTCCAGGATGGCGCGGATCGACAGCGACGGCGCGGGGAGGATCACCGGGTAAGCCAGGCATTCACCTAGCAGCGCCGAAGGCTGCGCAGCCAACGCGTGCGAGGGCGAGACCACCGCGCCGATATGCCAGTCACTGCTGGCCAGGATGCGAAAGGCCGCGATGTCGGGCAGTTCGTAGGCGAGGCCGAGGTCGGCATCGCCGCGCTCGACGGTGCTGACGATGTCCACCACGGGCAGATCCAGCAGGCGCACCAGGATGCCCGGATATTGCTGGCGGAAGCCGTGCACCAGCGAAGGCATCAGCGACCCGGCCAGCCCCGCGGTCGTGGCGATTGTCACTTCGCCCTGGCGCACACCTTTGACGGCCGCGATACGGCTGCGCAAGAGCTCGTGCTCGCGCAGCGTCTGCCGCACGTGCGCCAGCACCATCTCGCCCAGCGGAGTCAGCCGGAGGCGTTTGTTGATGCGCTCGAACAGCGGTGCGCCCAGTTCAGTCTCCAGGTCCAGTATCTGCCGGTTGATCGCGCTCGGCGCCACGTGCAGATGCAGCGCGGCCTGGCGGATCGAACCGCGGTTCACCACCTCATCGAGGTAGCGCAGGACTCTGGCATGCATGACGGGCTCCGGATTCTGGCTCGACGCGGCAGCGGCGGCCGCGGACATGGAAGACGAGCGCATTGTAGCCGCTGGCCATGCGCGCCGGCCGCCCGCGGGCGAGTGACAATGGCAGCGAGCCGGCATGGCATGGAGTACGCTGACATCAGTTCGCCGGACGGCCGACGCTGCCAGCCCGGCCCTTTCCTCTTGCCAGCGCGCGACGCCCCCGACACCATGACATCCAAGACAAGCAACAAGAAGCCCGTTGCGAAGTCCGACAGGAAGACGCACCCGAAAGCCTCAGGCGGGGCCGCCGGCAAAGCCACCGGCAAGCGCAGCGGCAAACCTGGCCTGCCCGGCCCGGCCCGGCAAAGCGCGAGGATGAACTGATGCGGTGCCGGAACCTGAAGATGGCGCGCTCCGCCCACGCCTACGTGCGCGGCAATACGCGCAAGTTCTACGAGTGGCTGGCGGCCAGGCAGCCGCACGCGCTGCCCGAGGACCCGGAGATCTGGATCTGCGGCGACTGCCATGTGGGCAATCTCGGGCCGATCACGGATATCCCGTGAACGCCTGCGGGATACCACGCCTTCCATCCCGCTCGGCAAACGGTTCTGGCGGCTGGCCCCCACCGAGCGGCGCGAGATCGCCCACCTTGCCACGCTGCTGACCTCTCGCGACGAAGGCGCGCGCGTGGAGGTGATAGATGCCGCTTACTGGGTCAAGGGTTGCAGCTCCCTGGGCCGCCTGCGCTTCGCCGTGCTGCTGTCCGTTGACAGCAATGACAGCCCCGGCCCAGAAATCTGCCTGATCGACATCAAGGAGGCGGCGAAGGCAGCCGCACCGAGCTACCCCAAGGCCAGCATGCCGCACGACAACGGCGCGCGCGCCACGCGCGCCAGATGGATCTCGCCACCCAACGCGGCTGGCTAGCCGAACTGGCCCGCAACCGGTCAAAGCAACTCGATGCCCCGTCCTGGCTCTGGTCGAGCGTGCTGGGCCTGATAGCCAGCCACGAGGTCGGCTATCTCGAACACTGCCGCAAGTTCGCACTGGGCCAGACAGGGGGTCTTTGAAAAAACAGCAAAATAGGTATTGCGCAGTCACAATCGCCTAGCTATAATCTTGGACTTCGTTGGGGCGTTAGCTCAGTTGGTAGAGCAGCGGACTCTTAATCCGTAGGTCGAGTGTTCGAGTCACTCACGCCCCACCAGCGAATTCCAAAAAGCCGGAAGCAGCAATGCTTCCGGCTTTTTTCATTTCCATTTGGCTCATCGGCGCCCAAGCCGCGCAATGCAAGTTTCCGCGGCTGCCGATACGTTCGCCCTACCCGCTCCGCGCTGCGATCCATACGCGGGTTGATACCAATTCCGCCGGCCAAGCTTTCACGGTTGAATTGCGCCTGGAGCACATTGCGGAACATGGTTCCGCATCACGGAACCAGCCAAAAAACTCCAGCGTTCCGCGGCAGCCCTTGCCGCGGCAACGTTGCGGCGCGTCGGCGGGATAAACAAGGGCAACGTCGACGCAGATCGCCGCATCCCGCGCCTGGCCGAGCAGTCCGCTCACATACTTAGAACCCTCGGGAGCCTCTCTTGAAAGCAGTACTGAATGTTGGCAGCGCAGCCTGCCTGGCCCTCCTTGGCCTGTGCCACAGCGCCATGGCGCAAACCTATCCGAACAAGCCGATCCGCCTGATCGTGCCGTTCGCCGCTGGCGGCACCACGGATATCGTTGCCCGCGCGGTCTCCGACGGCATTGGCCGCGAACTTGGCCAGGTGGTGGTGGTGGAAAACCGCGGCGGCGGCGGCGGTGCGATCGGCGCCGATGCCCTCGCCAAGTCCGCGCCCGATGGCTACACGCTGGGTATCGCCACGGTGAGCACCATGGCGACCAACCCGGCTACCAACGCCCGCAACCCCTACGACCCGATCAAGGATTTCGCGCCCATTACCAACCTGGTCAATGTGCCGAACGTGCTGACGATCAACCCCAAGGTACCGGCCAAGAACCTGCAAGAGTTCATCGCGCTGGTCAAGGCCAACCCCGGCAAGTACAGCTACGCGTCGGCCGGCAAGGGCAGCATCTCCCATCTCGACGGCGAACTGTTCAAGTTCCTGACCAAGACGGATATGGTCCACATCCCCTATCGGGGATCGGGTCCGGCCCTGAACGACACGCTGGCGGGCCAGGTCAGCGGCCAGTTCGACAACCTGCCGTCGTCCATGCCGCATATCCAGGCTGGCAAGTTGCGCGCCCTCGCCGTGGCGGCGCCGAAGCGCGTGGAGGGCTTGCCTGACGTGCCGACGTTCGCCGAGGCCGGCATGAAGGACATGAACAACATGGCCTGGTATGGCCTGGTGGCGCCTGCCGGCACGCCTGCCGCGATCATCACCAAGGTCCATGACGCTGCCGTGAAGACGTTGCAGGATCCGAACGTGAAACGCCGCCTGGCCGAGAGCGGCGCCTATCCCGACGGCAACACGCCGCAGCAATACGCCGCGCAGATCAAGCGCGAACTGGACCTGCGCAAGAAGATCGCGCACGACCAGAACATTACGCTGGAATAAGGACCGGAGGGCCCGGCCGCCTGCGGCCGGGCCTTGCCGGGGCCAGTGCCTGCGGCTGTACTGTCACCCAGCCCCCCGTTCTCCCCTCCACGACTTTCCCCAGGAAGATGCCGCCGGACTTGATCTGGCTCAGAAGCCGCGCGGGCGCAAAGTGGTTCAATACAGTGGGAAGAAAGATTAACTTCGCAGGGTCATCCCAAGTCGGTAAAGTCTTCCGGTCAAACGACCATTTATGCGGCCATGCCCCCTGCCCGTGGCCACTACTCATTACTCACGAGGATGAATATGCGCAACAAGACCGTAGCCGCCCTGACGATCGCCGCCCTGACAGCCCTTGGCGGCGCGCAGCTGGCGCACGCCCAGAAGAACTACACGGAAGGCGGCGACCTTTACGGCGGCGCCCATGCGAACAAGACGGACCCCAATAAAAGCGCMGCAAAGKCCGGCAAGTTCGATCCGTACACCGATGGCGCGAAGAAATCGACCAAGTCGAACCTGAACGCTTCCGGCACCAAGAAGAAGGCCGATCCCTATACGGAAGGCGCCAAGGCCGGCAAGTTC
>NZ_JBFTLX010000429.1:0-3177 GCF_056396665.1 Cupriavidus sp. 05T313
CTGGAAGGGAGAGGAGAGCATCAAGCTCTCCACCGAATATGGTGGCAAGACCCAGCTCAACCTTGGCTACCTCGTTGATCGCAACAAAAAAAAGCGGGGGGAGGGCTTTGAGCTGCGTACAGACGCCTGGGGAGCGATCCGGGGTGGCAAGGGGCTGTTCCTTTCGGCGGACGCGCAGCCGAATGCTGGCGGCGAGCAACTTGCCATGTCAGATGCCGAAGATACGCTGCGGCAAGCCATGGACATGATGCGCAGCCTCAACGATTCCGCAAATGCCGCCAAAGCGTGGCTTGCGCAGATCGACCAGCAGCGCGCCTTGATCGAGCAGACGCTTACGCAACTCAAGGCGCCTGCGATCCTCGCCAGCGCGCCGAAAGGCATTGGCATTGCCAGTGGGCGGGACATGCAACTCGCTGCGAGCAAGCAAATCTTCATGACGGCTGGCGGTGGCCTGGACATCGGGGTAATGAAGCGCATCACTGCCGCAGCCGGCGAGGCCATCTCCCTGTTCGCGGCAAAGCTGGGTATCCGGATCTTCGCTGCAAAGGGCAAGGTGCAAATACAAGCCCAAGGCGATGCGCTGGAGTTGATGGCACTCAAGAATGTTGCTGTCAGTTCCTCGACTGGCGAAGTCATGATCACCGCCTCGAAGGGCATCACCCTCGGCGATGGCGCGGGCGCATACATCCGGATTGCAAACGGGAAGATCGAACTCGCCAGCCCCAGCGGGGAGGTCAACGTCAAGGGCAACTTGCGTACCGACGATCCCGCCGGCGGCAACTTTGCCTTCCCCGCCTGGGAGGCCGCCCCGCTGCAAGACGTGAAGCGCAACATGAAGTTCGGGTTCTCTGAATAAGCAGGCCATGGCAACGACGACACCACAGCAGCCGGCCAAGACTCCGGTGAAGAAACTGAACTTTGCATACCCGTTCCGCAAGGCTCCCGAAGCCCCCGGCAAGCCATCGGCCGACTTTGCCGACCAGCACGAATTTCACCGGCTGCTACGCAAAGAGCCTGGTGGCGCATACGCCGTCAGCCGGAAAGGACTGTGGCACGGCGGCATCCACATCACTGAGGCAGGCGCCGGTCAGTCACTCGACCTCACGCATGGCGTGCGCTGCATGGCCGACGGAGAGGTGGTTGCCTGGCGCGTCAACCGGACCTACCTGCCCAGCGAAATCCCGGAGCAGGGTGACAAGGCCGCATTCAGCGCCAAATTCAGCACGGGCTTTGCGCTGGTGCGTCACGTGATGGAGTTTCCGAAAGACAACACGCTGACTTTCTTCAGCCTGTACATGCATCTGCAGGATTTCGCCAGTTATGAAGCGGACAAGGCATTGCCACGGCCTTCGTACTGGATAACGTGGCTCCGGGTCACGGATGTCGCCAGCGACAAGCCCGATGCCAGTGCGAGTGGGGTGGGCGCTCCCGCCGAGCAAACCGGATTGCGCGTCCGCACCTCCAAGCCAGGAGGAACGATCCTTGGCATTCTGCCTCGTGGGGCGCAGTTCAGTCTTCTGAAGCGGGACGGGAACTGGGGCCAGATCGAGTCCGTGCATGTGTCGGCCATGGTTCCGCCCAAAGTCGGCGGGTATGTCGCGCCGGACGCTGCGGAGAAGGGATGGATCTATCTCGGCAAGGAGAGCGGCGCTTACGTTGTCGAGACCGTTATGCCTGATACCTCGCTGGATCGTGTGGTCGCACCACCCAAGCCGGTTCCAGTCAACGCAGGCGATATCATCGGCCACATCGGACGGTTTGATTCGCTCAGCGAACGGGTCCCAGCCCGCATGGTCCATCTGGAGATGTTCTGCGGCGACAGCATCCAGTCGTTCATYGAGACGAGCCGCGCATGGGTGACCGAAAACGGCGCAAAGCCGAAAGCGTGGGAGCAATTGGCGCTGCCGGCCGACCCCACGATTCTACGGATCGACCGGCGGACGACGCTCTACAAGAACCCGAACCAGCAAGGCCAGGACGCGCCTCTGTCCGATGTTGTGCAGGCATATACGCTGGCGGAACTCGGCCAGCGTAACGAAAAGCCACACACCGAGACCAGCGCGGGCAGTGACGGCGAGAAGATGCGCTGGTGGAAGGTTGACAGCGCGGACGTACGTCGCCAGGACATCACCGGCTGGGTGCGCGAGCAAAACTTCGCGGGAGGGCGGATCTCGCGCGAGTTCGCGCAGAAATGGGTGGACTTCGAGATCCTGCATGACCCGCACGACTCCACCCACACCATCTTTGCCTCGACGCAGGCGTACGTCGACTACGCGACCGGCGCAGACGTCCCGAACGCCGGCGCCATCGACAAACTCAACCCGCTGATGCAAGCCGTTTGTCGGCAGCTATATGCGACAGGCGATGGCAGCCAGGCGGCGAACGACCTTTGCGTTGCCTCCCAGGACGCATGGGCGGCAATGCGGGCATCGCGGCTCATTGTCAAGCATGAGAGCGAATGGGCGAATCCGGACAAGTGGAATCAGCTCATTACCGAGATCGAGAAAAAGGTCGGGCCGGATGAGGCTCATGAGGCCGAACGCAAGCGCATCCAGGCGCTGGCCTGGTGGGATGCCGTGAAGGAAGATTTCCCCGCCCTTCCGGCTCCGCAGGTGTTTCATATTCATCCGATTGGGATTATTGGGAATTTCGATAAAGGAAAATTTCAGTTCACCCTGACCATGATGCATAGACTGTTCCCTCACGCAAACCGCGACGCACTCCAAGAAGTGGCCGACGAACTCAATGCTCATCTTCAGGCCTACAAACTCGATACACCGCTTAGACGAGCACATTTCTTTGCTCAAGTGATGCAGGAAACTGGCTCCTCGCTTACTCGCGAAGAGGGATTTATCTGGAAAGCAAGCTCGTTAATCGCAAAATTTTCCTATTTTCATAATCATCCCGATCAGGCGAACGCGCACGGCTACCATCACGTAAGGCCAATCAAAGCGGATGGCACGAGTATGAATCAAGTTGACTTTGAAGCAATCGCCAACGGTGCATATGGCGGACGTGCTGAACTGGGTAACGGAAACTACGCTAGTGTCCCGCGTCAGAAGTTCCTTGCATTATTGACGCCACGTTGTAGTCTGCGTTGAAGGCACGCAAACGGCGAGGCGGTGATGAGAGGAAGACCAAAGGCGGAACTCGTGTTGAATGAGGTCGAACGTGAGC
>NZ_JBFTLX010000430.1:0-3149 GCF_056396665.1 Cupriavidus sp. 05T313
CAACACCGCCACAGCCAACTCAGTGGACCAATTCGGCCGGAAGACTTCGAGTGGCAGGGACGAGAGGTGCAGGCAGATCCAGAGGCGCAACATGACGGTGAAGCAGGATCGGCGACGGTTCCAGCAGGACGCGCACGGGCAGGTCCTGCCGCGGGCCGCGCCGCTTGATGAAGGAGAGATCGACGCCGCCGGCCGCGGGCGCAACGCCAATGCGCAGTGGCGCTGGCGAAGCGTCGCGTGCACAGGCCAGTGGACGCATGAGGCAAAACAGCGCCTCGCCACTCTGTGCGGCCAGGTGCAGGCGGCGCAGTGCGTCATTGCGGATATGGGTCTGCCAAAGGAGCACCGCACCACAGGTGCCGGCGCGCAGCAATTGCTCGGTGGCCCAAAGGGCATCAGCCGTGCGCTGGCTGCGAATCCACAGCAGACGTTCGGACGGCACGCCCCAGCTGGCCAAGGCGAGTGCCTGTGGCGTTTGCGGCGGCTGAATCAGAGCGATAGGCCGCTTACAGACCTCCGCCAGTGCGGGGCGCAGCAGGCGCAACTCCCCCACGCCCGGTTGGTGCACCAAAAGTTCGATCAGCGATGCCGTCGGCCAGCCGCCACCCGGCAGCTCGGCCGCCAGCACCGGATAGCCGGTGGCGACGGTGCGACCGCTCGCCAGGGCCAGCTGGGAGGCTTTCCATAGAGCAGGATGGATGGATTCTGGATTGGGCGTTGGCATGGCTGTTGGTTGAGTCCCTGCAATCCAGTTTACTGTATATATATACAGTGGTCACGGATTTCTTTCCTTGGCTTGAAAGTGTCGCAATAGCCGCTTATTGAGCGGGCACCGTCGAGGTTTTACTCGGGGGCGTCTCCAAAGACCCGGATGGCTAGGTCGTGCTCGAATTTGGTCGACCAAGAATCCCGAGACCCTGCCGCATACTGCATCAATACGCCTGTCTCTGGCCTCAGCACGCTGACCAGGCGATCTCATCGCCGCCGACTTTAACGTCTGCGACATGACCGGGGAACAGGAACCCGTGCCGACGACAGGCGCTTGTAAAGGCTTCGCGCTCCGCGGCAGGAAACGCCTCTAGGGTTGCCATGACAAATCCTCCAATTGACTAGCCAGCCAGCTTGCCGATGGCCGCACCAATTTGTTGCACCTTTCCAGTATCGGCATATTTCGCCCACGGATCGACGTAGCCGGCGGCTTCCACACGCTGCAGGGCGGTCTGGATCGTCCAATGATCGCCCGCTGTCAGTTCTTCCAGTTCCTCCCAGGATGCCGGCACCGAAACCCCGAGACCTGGTCGCGCGCGTGCAGAGAATGCGGACACCGTCGTCGCACCTTGGCCGTTGCACAGGTAGTCGATGTAGATCTTACCCACGCGATTGCGCGGCCCGCTCTTAGAAACGAAGCGCTGCGGAATGGTCTGGGCGATATGAAGAACGACATCTTGTGAGAACTTCTTGACCCTGGGCCACGGCAGTCTGGGCGCAATGGGCACAACGACATGCAGGCCTTTGCCACCACTGGTCTTGAGAAAGCTCACCAGGCCAAGCTCATCCAGCATAGTCTTCGTCAGCATGGCGGCGTCAAGCATGTGCCGCCATGACACGCCATCACCGGGGTCCAGATCGAAGATGACGCGATCCGGCTTGTCGATGGCACGCTTGTTCGCATTCCACGTATGGAACTCGATCACGTTCAGTTGCGCTGCGGCGACTATGGCCGTTTGGCTGGAGATCTCCAGGAGTGGCGGGTGCCCAGCCCATAGGCTGGCATCAAGGACGTTGATCCCCGGGATCTTTACGGTCTCGGCGTGCTTCTGAAAGAACAGCTCGCCGTCGATGCCCGTTGGCCCGCGTACCAAGGACACAGGGCGCCCGCGGAGATGAGGCAGCATGTGCGGCGCGATGGCTTCGTAGAAACCGATCAGGTCACCTTTCGTCATTCCGCTCGACGGGTCAATCACACGTTCCGCGTTGGATACCTTGACTGAGCGCGCTGGCCGAGGCAGGGGCTGTTCTACATCGACAGGCCGCTCCCTTGTCACGTTGCCCGCGGCCTTGTCAGCGCGCAAGGCATGGAAGACGGGATGCCGGATTCGGCCTTCTTTGGTCCACTCGGCGAACGAGATCTCGGCCACCAGCTTCGGCCTGACCCATCGGGCGGCTAAGCAACGGGTCAAAGCTTTTGTCCGTCGATAGAAGAAAGCACTCCGTTTGCGGTGCAGTCTCGATCGTGCGGCCAAGCTGGAACGCAATGTGGAAGTCCAGCGCATTCTTCCCACTACCCTCGATCTTGTGGAAGTCAACTCGCTGGAACCTATGTGCGGTCGACGACTTCCTTGCCGTCTTGGGTGGGTTCTGCTTCGCCCCTACAAAGATGATAGCGCTGTAGCTGTTGTCCAGTAGCGAGAGGTCAACCTTGTGGACGTTCTCGTAGTCCACCAGCAAGAGCTTCTTGGTCATATGAAGGGCAGCAGCTCGATGAGCAACGCCGCATTCAACTCTGTAGACGCCATTTGCGCCTTCAAGCAGGACCGCGGAAAAGCCCCAATCCTACACTGCTCCGGTGAATTATCGAACCTGGCCCGATAACGGTAGCTCGCTCATTGGCGCCAAAAGCAGCAAATCAACCGCAACCCGTGGCAATCCGCAATCGTCCGCTTTGGCCCGACAAGCGGGCATCCGGCCTCTACCCGCAGAGCGTCCCGTGAGAGCCAATAAACGGCCGTTTGGCCCCGTATCGCCGAACAGTTCGAGCTTGGACGCGTAATGGGCGGCGCAATCGATTCGCCTGCACCATCAAGACCCCTGATGGTTGGGCTGTGACCGATGACGTGGGCCTTTCGCGTTCGAGTCCTCCGCCGACGCAGCCGCCCTGGACCACCGTGAGAGCCGGGATCTCCAGCCTGGCGAGGTGGTCGAGGGCTCTCTCGAGCGCAGGTCTGCGAAGCCCTAGACCTGCATGATTACCCGCCCATAGGGACGGTCTTCGATCAGAAAAAGAGGCCGCGCATGTCTGGGAGCACCAGTCACAGATAGCGCTACTAAATCCATTGATTGGTGCGGACATCGATATACCGTTTGAACGTGTTGCAATCTCCGAAATAATGTACGATGCTGGACTACCGTGCACTATGGCTTCTCCGCAT
>NZ_JBFTLX010000431.1:0-3134 GCF_056396665.1 Cupriavidus sp. 05T313
CCTGCGTGCCGACCGCCGGCAATGGGGCCGCTGTCGTCAGGCGCTGGCGCGGCGGCAGCAACGACCAGCCCACCAGCAGCGCACCGGCGGCGCCGACTCCGCCAAACAGGAAGGTCCTGCGCTTCATGATGGTCAGAACACAAGGGAAAAGTCGATCAGGCGATGCTTGTCCCAGTACACAACGCCGAGATAGGCATCCGGCGCGATGCAGCGGATCTCGTCCCGTATCCAGTGCGCCACGACCGAAGTCTCGGCATAGTCCAGGACAATGCACTCCTTCTGGTCGAGCCAGCTTTCACCCTTGTACACCTTCGCCAGGATGGCCTCGAGCCCGAAAGGCGATATCTTGTTCTTGAGCACCCCGCGCCTGGCGTCGAAGACTTTGCCCTGCCAGGCGAAAAGATTGATCATCCTTGCGATGCTCTCGCTGAACACCGTGCCGGGCGAGATGATCGCCGTGCCCGTGGCTTCGCCATCCGGAATCTCGCCGGCCGGGCTGTTGCGGAACAATTCGTCCAGCTGTTCCTGGCTCATCGCCAGCAGCTTGCTCACGTCGTAGGCCATCTTCCACCTCCCTTGTCGATCGGCTGCCTATGCGCCCGTTGTCGTCTCGTTCAAGATGACATCGGCCGCCTTCTCGGCAACCATGCAAATTGCGCTAGCCGGGAAAAAGCCAGGAATCCTCGGAAAAACGGAGGCGTCGACGACACGCAGCCGGCGCGTTCCGTGCACGGAAAAACCGCTGTCGAGCACACCGCCCGCCTCGCGCGGGCCGATGGCGCAGGTACACGATGCGTGGTGCCCCCACGCGTTGTCGCGCACATAGCCAGCCAGTTCCGCATCATCGCGCAGGTGGGCGCCGGGAAGCTGCTCCTGCGCGATCACGCCGCGCTCGGCCAGCGGTACGGCCAGCTTGCGCACGTAGCGGATGGCTTCGATCACCGCGCGCATATCCTCGTCCGAGGCGGCATCGCCCTCCTCGAAATAGTGGAAGTTGATCAGGGGCGTATCGAGCGGATTCGCGGACCGCAGCAGGACCGTGCCCGCGCGATTCTGCGTGTGCGCCTTGAGTATGGCCCAGGTGAGGATATCGTCGCTCTGGGCGAACACCTTGGAATAACCCGGAAAATAGCCGGCAAAGTGCTCGACCAGCGCCATGCAGAAAATATCCGGCACGGGAAGGCCTTTGCGCGAACGCCTCGCCACCGCGATCGCGACGCCGTTGGAAGTGTAGACACCGTGGCGCAGGTCGCGCCAGCTGCAATAGGCCGGGTCGTCCCTCTCGAAGCGGGCGCCGTTCAGTATCTGCCAGGGCCGCGCCATCCGGCTCACGACGCCCACCTCATAGCGATCCTGGAGATTGCGGCCGACCCCAGGCAGATCCACCCGCACGGGTATGCCATGCTCGCGGAGGTGCCCGGCGGGACCAATCCCCGAGAGCATCAGCAATTGCGGCGTATTGAACGCGCCGCCCGCCAGGATCACCTCGCGGCGAGCGCGCACTTCCTGCCGCACGCCGGGCGCCGGATTTGGCGAGACGTGCGCCTGGTAGAGATGCCGCCCCTTGAGATATTCGACCCCGAACGCGGTGCCGTTCGCGTCGATCAGCACCCTGGTCGCCAGTGCGTCCAGTTCGATATGCAGCCGCGAGGGAAAACGGCCGGCGACTTCCAGCACCCGTTCGCGCGTGCCGGTGCGGGCATGGCCGCTGGTCGTCATCGGCGTATAGCACACGCCATCGAAACATCGTCTTCCCCAGATCCTGGAGTTCGGGTCGCCCTGCCACCGGAAGAAGCGCAGCAAGGCATGGAGCCGCCTCGGCACGCTGCGCGCCGCCATCTCCATCGAGCCGAGAATCAGGCGCGTCAGCGCGTCATCGGTGAGCGCCTGCAGGGGAAACGCGCGCTCCGTGCTGAGCCAGCCGTCCCAGCCGTGGGCAGTGGGATCGAAACCCAGGCGGCGGGCAAGCGCCCACAGCGGACGGTGGCGGCATTGCTCCAGCCGCTTGGCATAGCGGCGCATGTGGCTGGCCTTCCACGAGCGGTCGCCGGTCAGCGCGGCAATGCCGTCCCAGTCGGCATCGTGGGGGTAGAGAAAGATCATCGCGTTGTGGGCGGTGCAGCCGCCCAGGGTCGCGGCCCGGGGATAGAGCACGCCTTCGCTGCCGCACTTGGGGTCGCGCCGTTGCTGTGCATCGTCCGCGTAATGACGCACGAAGAAGTTCCAGCTCATCGCGGGATTCTCGGAGGCGCAGGCGTGAAACGCCGGCACTTCGTAATCCTCCGGCAGGCACGCCGCCCCATGCTCGCGCGCATCGCAACCCGCCTCGATCAGGAACACGCGCATGCCTGCTTCAGCGAGCCGCGCGGCGAGCGTGCCGCCGCCCGCGCCGGAGCCAACGATCACATAATCCCAAGCTTCCTCGCCTTGAGCAGACATATCCCCGCCGCGCAGTCTTCATCAGAAGGTCTTGAGAAAGGCAATCAAGGCCCGCTTGTCCTCGTCGCTCAGTACCGGCTCCTGCCCGAACGATTGCTCATCGGCGCTCAGGCCGGCCTGGTTGTTGAACTCCGCCGTGCCGAAGTAGTGGCCGCGATTCACCACGAAATCCGGGCATTTGCTCAGGCTCAGCATGGGCTTGACGAGGTTGGCGTAGGTCTTTCGCAGATCGTCGTCGGTGGCGCCCTCCGGTACCGAAGCCAGGTCGGACTTCAGCTTGACCGCAAGGCTCACCACCTTGGCCGCGTGGTCGGCCTTTGCACCGGTTTCGCTGCTTTCCGCCAGCGGCTGGATATTGGCGATCAGGTTGACCGGCATCTGCCTGGGYGCGGGACCGATGGTCACATCGCCTCCGGCCCCCACCAGCCACGGCGCGAAGCGGTGCATGAAGCCTTGCAGCGGCTTGAGCGCATCCGGCACGAAGCCCGCCGGGACAGTGATCTGGCTGCGCTCCGTGGTGCGGTCGATCACGCCGGGCACCTTGGTCCCCAGGACCTCGTCGCGCGCGCGTTTTTCCGGCCAGAGCAATTGCTCGATGGAAGCATCGAATACCTTCACCCGGCTTGCCACCGAAGGATCCTCGCTAAACGGCCCGAGCGCATTGTTGAGGAAGAGCGGCGCGGTCGACCACACGC